>PWMO01000505.1 GCA_003558175.1 Spirochaetaceae bacterium | reverse complement strand
CGGAGTACCTGCCGAAGTTCGCCCTGGCGTGAGGCGTCTCGGGGCGAGGCGCTACGCGGCGTGAGGGCCTCCGGGCCAGGAGACGACGTGACAAATGGCGAACGCTATGACGCTAATCCGTGAAAGGACGCGAGACACGGAGCGGAGACCGGCTGTGCAGTCCGGCGCGTTCGTAGATGGCAACACCGCGCTCCAATGACCTAATGCGTTTTCACCAAGCTTCGTGGCATTTAGTTAGTCTTGCAGGATGTCCAGGTAGCTTCGCGCGATCGGGTCTTCGGGCTCGTACTCCAGCACGGCACGGAAGAAAGACGCGGCTTCGGAGGGCTTGCCTTCTTTCATTGCCAGAACACCCATGTTGGAGATGATTTTGACGTTTTCCGGGTCGCGCTGGAACGCCGTTTCCAGGTCCTGGCGACACTCGTCGTACTCGCCGAGCTCCATGCGGCAGATCGCGAGTTCGTTGAGGGTGTCGGTCTCTGTGGAGCCGCTCTCTATCGCCTTCAGGAACGCTTCTTTCGCCTCTGTGTATTGTTCGAGCCTGCGGTGGGCCCACCCCAGAAGAAACCATGCGTTCCAGACGTCGGGTCGTTTGGCAAGAAAGCGGCGCATGCGCTCGATACCCTCTTCTTCTTTTCCGAGACGAACAAAATCGTAGGCTTCTTTGAACAGAGTATCGAGCAGATTCTGTGAATCGATTTCGCCGATGATTCGCTGCGCTTCGCTGCGCTTCTCCTCGTCATCCGGTCCCGACTGCAGGTAGGCTTCAAACGCCGAGCGAGCTCGGTCATAATTGCGCTGCTTGAGAAAAAAGTAGCCGGCGTTGAGGTAGATTTCCGGCATCACTTCGTCGCTTGCCAGCAGGCTCTTGTAGAGCTCGAACGCCTGTTCGGTCTGATGCTGCATCAATTCGGTCTTGCCGAGTGCCTCGTACGCGTCGGCCCTCTGTTCGCACAGCAACGCCTGGTTGAGGAGCGGCCGGTCATCTTCGGGTAGCAGACCGGCGAGTGCACGGAAGATCTCATCGGCAATCTCGAAATCCCTGTTCCGCGCCTTCAACACACCGGTTTCCGACAGTTCATCAACTATCGAGGGGCGTACCGCCAGGATGAAGTTGCGGTAGTAGTCTGCATGCTCGTGGTCGCGACGATAGGCGAGAATCTTGAGCATGGCCGCGATGATCTGCTCCCAGCTCAGCTCGTCTATTTTCCAGTCGGGCCGGGTTTCAACCGGCAGCGGGATCGAGGGGTCAAGGCGGACGTCGCCAAGGTCGCGCTCGAGGTGCGGTGGCAGCGTAATGGTGACGATGTTCTTTAACGGATCATTGGCTTGCGGCATGCTTCCCCTCGGGTTTCGGCTTTTTCTTCTGCGACTTCAGATAGTTGTTGATCCGAAGCTTGTACTTCATCGGAAGCGTATCGTCATTGAACTGCATCGCGAAAGCCGAGATATCGGATCGGCCTTCGACCGGTTCGAATCGAACGACCTTGCCCGCAATCCGGATGGTCTCTTGAGGCTCGACGAGCTGCAGGTGAAGCACCGCCTCTTTGTCCACCAGCATCTTGGCGATGCCGAGCACGATCACCTTGGCGCCGGAGAACGACAGATCGCGAATGATGCAGCGGCGCGGAACGCCTCCGATTTCGATCTGCGCCTCCTTGGCGCGAATGCCCAGTTTGGGGGCTGAATCTGCGGTCAACACGATTCGTTCTTCACGTCGGCGCTTCGCATTCGAATTGGCTTCCAGCAGCTGGCCGACGATCTCGATGAGATCGTCGGGTGGACGCTGGGTATAGTTCAGGGTGACGAAAAAGACATCAGGGCGGTTCTTCCCGTACGGTGAGTACCCGGCTACCCTGGCCGAAACAAAAAACGACAACGGGTCGGCCTTTTCTCCCTGCAGGAAACTGAAGCGCAACGAGACCAGATTGTTGGCCTTACGCACTACCTCGTTAAACGAGCCACGAGTGCTCACGACAACCTTCGCCCCGGTAAACGAGGTAGAGTACAGGATGCAGGGCCACTGGTAGCCCAGGCACTTGAGGAACACGCCCTTCGGGTTGAGCAGCGTGGCCTTGATGACCTCTTTGTTGAACGTCACCTCCACGTTCTGAAACTGCTCGTAGTAGTGGGCGATCTGCTGGCTGGTAGTGACTGGCATCGGTTCTTCCGATACTATGCTACCGTCTGGTTGCAGTCAAGGTGGGAAGGCATGAGCTCAATCTGTGGCATGGGTAATCCTCTAATGGACGTGATTCTCACGGGGTCGGCCCTGGATCTGGAAGCGTTGTCGGCGGAGCCCGGCTCGATGAATCTCGTGTCCTTCGAGACGCAGACTGAGGCAATTGCGCGGTGCCGGCAGGTTTCGTACCTCCCCGGTGGAAGCTGCGCCAATACCATGCGTGCGGTGGCCTGGCTGGCGGCCCGGTCTGCTGCTGCGGCTGCGGCAGAGATTTCTCTCGACGTCGGCTTCATCGGGGCGGTGGGGAATGACACTGAGGGAGACAGATTCGGTGACATGCTGCAGGAGGCGGGCATTCGTCCATTGCTGGTGCGTAAGACGGTGCCAACGGGCAGCTCGGCAATTGTAGTGACTCCCGACCTGGAGCGCACCATGTTCACGTTTCTGGGTGCCTGTCGTGAACTGCATCTGGCAGATGTTGACCTTGCCCTGATCCGTCGGTCGACTGTGTTCCATCTGACCGGCTATATGTGGGACACTCCCAACCAGCAACTGGCGGCGCATGAGGCGGCCCTGGCGGCTCGCGGCGGTGGGGCGCTGGTATCGTTTGACGTTGCCGATCCCTTTGTAGCCGAGCGGTACGGCACCGATTTGCGGCACTGGATTCCAAAGCATTGCGATATTCTGTTTGCCAACCGGGCCGAGCTTCGGTCGCTCACCGGAGAGGGAGGCGACGACGCTGCGGTGCT
>PWMO01000256.1 GCA_003558175.1 Spirochaetaceae bacterium | reverse complement strand
TCGTTCCTGCTGGAGAAGATCAAGTTCAGCTACACGATACGATACTTCTTCCTGCTCCTCATCATCGCGTTCAGTATGGTACTGACCTATTCCGGTGTCATATTTGCCGCCGGGACCGTCCGACACTCATGGATGACGGGGATCTCGTACGCGTATTACCACTGGTCAATTCCTATTGGCGGGTTCTTTCTGATCACGCAATCCGTCGCTCAGCTGCTGAAGCTTGTACGCTCGAAAGGTAGGCCGGAAGCCGAAGAGCCGGCTGAAGAGGAGGTACGATAGATGGCCGCCCTGATGTTCTCTCTGCTGATCGGCCTCATTCTGCTGGGCATGCCGGTTGCGTTCTCCCTGGGAATTATTTCCACCTCATGGGTCATTATCGCGGGCCGCAGTATTCGGATTGTTGCGGCGCGGATGTATGACGGCATGGACACGTTCACGCTGCTGGCGGTTCCGTTCTTCATCCTCGCCGGCGAGATCATGAACAAAAGCGGCATCACCGAGCGGCTGATTCGGTTTGTCAATTTCATTGTGGGGAGAGTCCCCGGCGGACTGGCCCAGGCAAACATCTATACCAGCGTGCTCTTTGCGGGGCTTTCCGGGGCGGCCATCTCCGACGCCTCAGCGCTTGGAACGGTATTCATTCCGGCGATGGAGAAGGAAGGCTACACCCGAAGCTTTGCCGCGATGGTGACAGCGGCCTCGGCCATTGTGGGCCCCATCATTCCGCCGAGCGTTATGATGATCATCTACAGCGGAGTCACCGGAATCTCGGTCGGCGCGCTGTTTGCGGCGGGTTTCATTCCCGGTATCATGCTGGCGCTCGGGATGAGTATCTTAACCTACGCCTATGCAATCAAGCGCAAGTATCCAAAGCACGAAGTGGCGTTCACGTTGAAAGAGTTTCTGCTCTACTTCAAGGACGCGTTTCTGGCGTTGATGACGCCGGTCATCATTATCGGCGGGATTCTCTTTGGCGTGTTCACCCCAACCGAGGCGGCGGCGGTGACGGTCTTCTACGCACTGATCCTGGGAGTATTTGTCTACCGCAAGGTCAAACCACGCGACATCCTGGACGCGATGAAGAACACCATTCGCGTCTCCTCGGTGCTGCTGTTTATCATCGGCGTGGCCATGATCTTTGGGTGGATCACCGCGCGGTTGCGCATTCACCGCCTGGTGCTGGATGCGCTCTTTATGCTTACCACCGACCCGGCGCTGCTGATGTTTATCGTGATCGCGATATTTGTCTTCGTTGGCACGTGGCTCGAGCCCGCGGTTTCGATTGCAATCCTGGTGCCGTTGATGCTGCCGGTGATGGAGCAGATCGGCGTTCATCCGCTGCATTTTGCTATTGTGACGATTGTGACCCTCTGCGTCGGGCTGATCACGCCGCCGCTGGGGACCGTGCTCTACGGAGTCGTTGCGGTCGGCAAGATAAAGTTCGAGCATGTGGTGCGGGAGATATGGCCGTACCTCCTGGTTGATTTCATTGTCATTCTGATACTGGCCTATTCGCCGCAGGTCACGTTGTTCCTGCCGGGTCTGCTCGGCTTCATTTAGGTGGCTATTCTGCCGGCGGCGAGCCTCGCCGGCGGTGTGTAACGAGGGTGTAAGGGCGTGTAAGGAGCGTGTAAGGAGGCGCATCCGTGAAGTTCGATCTTGTGATTCGGGAAGGGACCGTTGCGAGTCCGACGGGCTGTGTTCAGGCAGACATCGGGATCAGTGACGGCAAGATCGTAGCACTTGCCGACCGCATCGACCGCAGAGAGGCGGACGCGGCCGAAGTTGTGAATGCGGCCGGGAAACTGGTGTTGCCGGGCGTTATTGACGCGCACACCCATATGGAGCACGGCTCCGGCAGCGACGTAACGGTAGACGATTTCGAGAACGGCTCAAAAGCTGCGGCGGCGGGTGGGGTGACAACGTTCATGGATTTTGTCATCCAGAAGGAAGGCCGCAGCATTGCCGAGTCGTTCGCGCTGCGGAACGGTTCGGCCAGCCGCAAATCGGTGATCGATTACTCGTTTCACATCGCCCTGATGGACGTGAACGAAGATATCATCGCCGAGATTCCCAGCGCGGTGCGCGATATCTCATCGAGCTTCAAGGTGTTCATGACCTATCGCAAGCTCGGATTCATGCTGGATGACGACACGCTGCTGCGCGTGATGGACGTGGCAGGTGGCTGCGGCGGCATGGTGATCGTCCACGCCGAAAACGACGCGATGGTTGAGCACCTCACGGACAAGTGTCTTCGCGAGAGCAAGCTGGCGCCCATCTATCACGCGGAGAGCCGACCCAATGTGGTAGAGGCCGAGGCGGTGCACAGAGTGATTCAGTTCAGCCGGGTGACCGGCTGTCCCGTTTTTGTGTTTCACGTCTCCAGCCGCGAGGCAATGCACCACGTGCGCGAAGCGCGCAGCCAGGGTCTGCCGATCCAGGCCGAGACCAACCCACACTACCTGTTACTCAATCGTGACCGTTACGAGGGGCCGCAGGGCGAGAACTTCATCATGACGCCGCCGCTGCGCTCGCTGGGCGACAGCGACGAGCTGTGGGTGGCGCTTCGCAGCGGCGTGCTGCAGACGTTGTCTACCGATCACTGCCCGTATCACAAGCGGCACAAAGCCGGCGGCAAGACCGATTTTACCAACGTATCGCCCGGAATTCCCGGCATAGAACTGCTGCTGCCGCTGATCTACAGCGAAGGGGTGCGCAAGGGCAGAATATCGATCGAGCGAATGGTGCAGCTGCTCTGCAGCGAGCCGGCGCGCATCTTCGGTCTGGCTCCAGCGAAGGGATCGATTCAGATCGGCGCGGACGCCGACATCGCAATTCTCGATCCCTATGCACAGTGGACGGTTGATCCGCAGTCGCTGCTGATGAACTCCGATTACTCTCCGTTCGAGGGGTTCACGCTGACCGGAAAGGTAGAG
>PWMO01000174.1 GCA_003558175.1 Spirochaetaceae bacterium | reverse complement strand
CCAACGGGTCGCAGCTTTCTTCTGCGCAATCGTCAAGATGAGTACGATAATGAACAGCACGAACGCAAGTGCCGAAGCGTAGCCCATGCGAAAGTTCTGAAATGCGATCTGATAGATGTACATCACCAACGTGTTTGTGGCATTTCGCGGGCCGCCTCCGGTAAGGACGTTCGTCAGGTCGAAAACCTGGAACGACCAGATCATCGCTACCACCACTATGAAGAAAGTCGTCGGAGATACCAGCGGCAGCGTAATGCGCCAGAACTGCTGGAATACCGAGGCGCCATCTATCCGCGATGCTTCGTAGTACATGGATGGAATCGCCTGCAGGCCCGCCAGAAAAATGACCATGAAGTACCCGATCTCCCTCCAGACGCCGATCATTATCACCGTCGGCATCGCGTATCGCGTGGAGGTAATCCACGGGATTGGCCGCAAGCCCATCATCGTCAACGCGCTGTTCAAGAAGCCGCTCGACTCAACCAGCGGGCGCCACATGACGGCGACCGCGACAATCGACAACACAACCGGCAGAAACAGCGCGGTACGCAACATGTTGCGACCACGTATTCGCTGATTGAGTAGCACCGCCAGTACCAGCGATATTACTACGTTGATCGGCACGCGTACGAACGTGTAATATGCGGTGTTCTTCAGCGTTATCCAGAAGCGGGTGTCTGCCAACAGATTGCGGAAATTCTGCAGCCCCACGAAAACTGGTTGGTCAAGTAATCGCCACTCGGTAAGCCCGATTACGAAAGAGGCTACAGTTGGTAAGACCAGGAAGACGGTGAAACCCACCAGATTCGGCAACAGAAACAGAAACGCGGCAAGCCATTCCGCATATATCTTGCGTTTCATGCAGTTTTGGACCCCGTTGGCTGCCCGATATCCGGGCCGCTTGCGTCTTCATGGGCACAAACGGCCCGGTCGAGTAGCTTCAGCTTCTTATGCTACGCCTAGCGATCGAGGACGCGCTGCGCGTCGGCAGCGATAGAGTTCATCGCTTCCTGGGCTCCTACATCACCGGTCAGAATACCTTGCACCTCCGGCATAACCAGATCCTCTACTTCAAGCCATCCGCGGCGCAACGGCATCAGCCGACCGTATTGCTCTGCGATCAGGCTCGTGTTCTGCTCCACCATTCGAGGATACCTGTCCGGATCGGCGTACAGCCCCCACAGCCGATCGTCATCAAAGGTCGGCGGCATACGCTGTGCTTTCATATACAGCTCTTCGCCCTGCTTCTCCGGACCCCTGAGAAACTTGATAAAGTTCCAGGCCGCTTCCACGTTTTGCGAGCGCGCGTTTATGCCGATGATGTTGGACTTGAACACGGTTGTATCGCGCCCGCCGGCACCGGTCGGCATGTTCATGACCTCAAACCGTGTCGCCCCCTCTGCCTGTTTGGTGAGTATCTCTGCGGCTGAGCCCATACGCATTGCGAGACGGTTGTTAATAAACCAGCGCGTAATCATTTCGGCATCCGCTGAAACGGTGTCCTCCGGCATGATCCCCTCCCGGTACAAACCGGCCAGCCACTCCAGCGCCTCCACCGCCGCTGGTTCGTTCAACGTAAATCTCTGGCGGTCCGGTGAGAAGATATCGCCGCCGTTTGCCCACACGAACGGCAGGATCATACTGATCGGCGTCATATCGATGGCGTACCCGTACGTGCCGTCACCGGTCAGTTCGCGAGCGATGCGTTCAAAATCCTCCAGCGTCCAGTCATAGTCGGGTAAATCGACGCCGGCGGCGTCGAACACATCAAGGTTGATGAACATGTAGAGTGGGGCGGTGGCCCAAGGAAGCCCGTACAGCTTTCCGTCGAAGGTGTTCTCTTCAATGCCTTGTTGATAGTAGCCGGAAACATCCAGCCCGTCGCGCGCGATCATTTCATCGATTGGTTGGAGGGCATTCAATTCTACAAAGTCCTGAAAGTAGTATGAATCAATGCGCATCACATCAGGCCCTGTTCCACCTGCCAGTTGGGTCAGTAGCATTGAATGATAATCAGCGTAGCCGGATACGAGTGGTGAAACACGTATCTCGTCTTGTGCGGTGTGGTATGCTTCGATGATATCCTGCTCGACGCCGATAGCTTCCGGATTTCCCCAGAACGCGTAATCGATTGTCACTCCATCTTCTGATGCCTCTTCCGCGCTTCCGCCCGCAAAGCCGAACAGTGCCACCGTCATAATCAGAATCAGCAGCAGCATTGTACGTTTCATACAGTACCTCCCTAATCTATTTGTTTACTATTCCCCATAATGGGTGCAATTGCGGAATCTGGTAATGGGCGATATCTGTCGGCTGTTGGACGATCTTTGGATCCCGCTCCCGTGTAACTTGACCGCGCCGCAACCGTGCGGCTACGCTCTCCTCGTCATGAAAGACCAGGTCAGAGTTGCTATTGTCGGGGCCGGTAACATCGGCATGGCCCACATAGAGTCTTTGCGCAGCGTGGAGCGGGCGACCATCGCTGCCGTGTGTGACGCTGTTCCCGAGCGGGCACAGATTGCCGCCGATCTCGCCGCCGCACCTGCCTACACCGACTATCAGGCGTTGCTGCAGGAAGTGCGGCCGGACGCGCTCGTTGTGTCGACGCCACACTTCCACCACGTTCCCATCAGCGTTGCCGCCGCTGCGCAGGGCGTACCCCTGTTGGTAGAGAAGCCTCTGGCGGTCCACGCCGCCGACGCTCAGCGGATCTGCGCCGCCGTCGCCAAAGCCCGGCTGAAGAAGCCCGGGCTGGTGTTTGCCGCGATGCTCAATCAGCGCACCTACGGTCACTGGCGCAAAATCAAGGATCTCATCGAAACGCGCGAGCTGGGCAGACTCGTCCGAGCGACCTGGATTATCACCGACTGGTTCCGTACCCAGCACTACTACGCTACCGGCGGCTGGCGTGCCACCTGGGCCGGCGAGGGTGGCGGGGTGCTGCT
>PWMO01000103.1 GCA_003558175.1 Spirochaetaceae bacterium | reverse complement strand
GTAGCGCCGCGTCATGAAGTCGGTTGTATCCTGCGGCCCGTCGTATGCGGCGATGGCAGCCGCCTGTGCAATGCTGTTGACGCAGGAGAACATCGGCTCAACCGTGCGTTCAGCGACCGATGCCACATCGCGGTTTGTGGCAAGAAACCCGACACGCCATCCGGTCATGGCAAAGTTTTTGGATACGCCGTAGATGGACAGTACCCGCCCGTCATCATCCAGCGAGAGCGCCGGTACGTGCTCCCCATCGAAGACGATACGGTCGTACACTTCATCGGACAGCAGGTAGAGATCGTGACGACGGGCAAACTGCAGCAGCTCGACCATTGTTTCCCGCGGGAAGACCGCACCGGTCGGATTGCCGGGAGTGTTGATCATCAGCAGCTTGGTGCGCGGCGTGACCAGCCGCTCGAGCTCCTCCATCGACGGCAGGAAACCGTTCTCCGGCCGAAGCGAGTAGAACAGCGGGACGGCACCGTGGCAATGCACCATCTGCCAGTAGTTGGGCCACGAAGGGTCCGGAACCAGCACTTCGTCGCCGGGGTCGGTGACCGCAAGAACTCCCAGCGCCAGCGCCGTTACCGCGCCCGGGGTCACCACCAGCTGCTCGGGCGCGACATCCAGACCGTACTGCCGCTGCAGGAACGTCCCAAGACTGCGACGCAGCTGCACGATCCCGGCGTTATGCGTGTAGCCGAACCACTTTTCATCGATCGCACGCCGTGCGGCATCCTGGATATGTACCGGGGTCTCGAAGTTTGGCTGCCCCACCTCCAGGTGAAGCGCACCCGGAATTTCGGCCGAGCGAACCATGATTTCGCGTACGCCGTGGCGCTCAAGTGAACCGCGCACGGTTGAAGACGGTTTCATCAGCTGAAGTCCTCATGCAGTACTGCGAGAAAACGGGACATATCGACATTGCCGCCGCTGGCGATCACGACTGTCTTCAGTTTCTGCTCGATCTGCCCGTTCAACAAGGCGCCAAGCGCCGCCGCGCCGGAACCTTCCAGTACCAGCTTCGCGTGCTGCGCCGCCATCTGCATGGCGTAGCGAATCATGCGCTCAGGAACAACCACAACGTCGTCGACGTAACGCTTCACCATCTCGTAGAGAAACGGCTCCGCGCGCTTGCACGCCATGCCGTCGGCAATGGTGTCGACGGTTTCGAGGTCGACCAGCGTACCGGCATCGATACAGCGCTTGAAGAGCGGACTGCCCTCTGCCTGCACCGCGATGACGCGGATCCGTGGGTTGATGGCCTTGGCGGCAAACGCGATGCCGGAAACCAGCCCACCGCCGCCGAGCGGGACCACCAGCTGCTGTACATCGGGCAGCTGCGCGGCGATCTCCACCGAAATGGTGCCCTGCCCGGCCACAACGTCGGTGTCGGCGACCGGATGCACGTAGTAGCTGTCACCATCCTCACAGGCGGCGCCTGCAGCGGCGTACGCCTCGTCGTAGACATCGCCAACTTCCACAACCGTCGCACCGAGCTTGCGGCAATTCTCCTTCTTTGCATCCGGCGTAACCGTGGGCACGTATACAACCGCGCGCTGGCCGAGCGTCTTTGACGCAAACGATACACCGAGCGCGTGGTTGCCGGAAGAGGCGGTAATGATGTCTGCCCGGCCGAACTGCTCGGACAGCGAAGCGATCTTGTTGTATGCGCCACGAAGCTTGAACGCCCCGGTGGGGAGCAGGCTCTCGGCCTTGAGCCACACCTTGCGCCCTGCCAGCATGTTCAGAAACTCCATGCTGACCAGCGGCGACGGGCCTACGTGCCCCGCCAGCCGGCTTTCTGCCCGTTTAACGTCTTCCCAGGTGACGGTATCCTGCCGTTGCCCTTTCAGTATCCCTGCCATTCGTACCCTCGTATTGTGTATGCCATCGGCGCGCGGCGAAGCGCGCGACTCGTTGCCCCGGTTGGAAGCGCGCGACTCGTTGACCGGTTCGCAGCCCGCGGACTCAGTCTCGGCCGGTTTGCTTCAGCGCCGAGAGTACCGCTTCCGCTGCCGCATCAACAAGTGGAGGCTCAGCGTCGAGTTCTACCCGGTCTTTCAATCCGTGTCCGCTCAAGATGACCACGACGGTCTTACCCTGCAGACCGCCGTCGGCGGCCGCATTCATCGCCCCGGCAAGTCCGGCGGCGCCGGTGGGCTCGACAAAAAGTCCCTCGCTCTCTGCCAGCAGGCGTTGTGCCGCCAGAATGCGCGCATCGCTTACGCTAACCGCGTACCCTCCCGATGCCCGAACCGCACGCAACGTGTGCGTCCCGTCCGCCGCGTAGCCGCAGAGACCGTCGCCAATGCCCTTGGCGATGGTCTGCGGGTGTGGTTCTTCGTGAACCTCTGCCGCGCCGCTTTCCCACGCCGCGACAATCGGCCGGCAGCCTTCCGCCTGCACTGCGACCATCGCGGGCACGCTGCGGCATCTACCGAGCCGCAGCAGGTCACGGTACCCGTTGGCAATGCCCACCAGCATCGGACCGGCGCCCACCGGGACAAATATCTCGTCCGGCTCGCGGCCCACGGCAGAGCCCGGTGCACGCGAGGCACCAGCGGCGTCGGCGCAGGCATCAGCGCAGGCGGAGTGGAGCTCGAACGCTATCTCCTTGTTTCCCTCTACCGTATACGGATTGAGGAAAGTTGTCGACATGTTGACGAAGCCATACCGCTGCGCGAGCTCAAGGGCAACCGCGTAGCAGTCGCTGAAGGTGCCTCGCGTTCGCACTACGGCCGCGCCGTAGAAAAGTGTCTGTGATACCTTCTCCGGCGAAGTGTTTGCCGGCACCAGCACAACCGCACGCATCCCGGCCCGGGCGGCGTAGGCCGCAACCGAAGCGGCAGCGTTTCCGGTCGACGCCACGATAAGGGTGTCTCGGCCAAACTCAACCGCCCTGGTGACCCCAATCGAGATTGGGCGATCCTTGAACGACCCCGTGGGGTTGGC
>PWMO01000001.1 GCA_003558175.1 Spirochaetaceae bacterium | reverse complement strand
GGCCGCACCCGCGTGTCGTTGAACACCATCAGCGCGTCGGTCGGTAACAATCGGGGCAGATCGGCCACGCTCTGGTGGCGCAGCGCTCCGCCTCCACGCGGCACACAGAGCAGACGCGCCTGCTCACGCCGCGGCGCAGGCTCCTGTGCGATCAGCTCACTGGGTATCTCGAAAGAGAAATCCCTGGTCTTCATCACTCTGTGGCGGTACTCCCGGCAGCCCGAGATGCTGATACGCCAGCGCCGTTGCCACCCGGCCGCGTGGCGTGCGCATCAGAAAGCCGCGCTGTATCAGGTACGGTTCATAAAAGTCTTCAAGTGTGTCGATCGCCTCTCCAACGGAGATGGCAAGCGTCTCGGCTCCCACCGGCCCACCGTTGTAGGTGCGGATCACCGTCTCAAGGATGCGTCGGTCGTGCTGTTCGAGTCCGTACTCGTCTATCTCGAGCCGGCGCATGCTCTCGGTCACCACCTTCTGCGTGATGCGGCCGTTCGCCAGTACCTGGGCGAAATCGCGCACGCGGCGCAGCAGGCGGTTGGCGACGCGCGGTGTACCGCGCGAACAGCGCGCCAGAATCGGCACTGCGTCGTCGTCAAGTTCGACCTCGAGAATTGCCGCCGAGCGGTAGATGATCTTGCGGATGTCCTCGAGCGTATAGAAGTCCAGACGCACGGGAATCCCAAAACGGCTGTAGAGCGGTCCGGCCACCAGTCCGGCCTTGGTTGTCGCGCCGATCAGCGTAAACGGCGGTATCGGGATCCGGACCGTACGCGCCGAGGGCCCCTGCCCGATGATCCAGTCCAGCTGGTAGTCTTCCATGGCGATGTAGAGCATCTCTTCTATCGCCGGCTTGAGCCGGTGGATTTCATCGATGAAGAAGACCGTTTTCTCGCTGACGGTTGTCAGAATCCCGGCAAGATCCTTCGGCTTCTCCAGCGCCGGCGCGGCGGTCACCTTGAAGTCTACCCCCATCTCCTGCGCCATGATTCCCGCCAGCGTGGTCTTGCCGAGCCCGGGAGGACCGCTGAGAAACACGTGATCGAGGGCGTCTCCGCGGTTTCGCGCGGCACGGATGAAGATCTCCAGGTTCTGTTTTACCGCGTCCTGCCCCTGAAACTCGTCGAGGCGTGACGGCCGCAGCCGCTGTTCGGCGATGTCGTCTTCACCGTACTCGGGGCGCAGCAATCCGGGCTCGTTCATCACTCGCCACCGCTGCTCAAGGCGATAATCGCCCGCCGCAGAATCTCGGCCTCGCGCTGCGCATCGTCGAGATTCTCGTCGGCGACGCTCTTCTCGGCGGCGTTTGCCGCGCTCTGAGCCGCCTTGCGGTCAAATCCCATGTCAACGAGTGCCGCCACGATCTCGCCTCCCGAAGCGCCGGCCGCCGCACCCTCACCCAGCGACAGCTTGCCCTGCAGCGTCACCAGAATCTTCTGCGCCGTCTTGCGGCCCAGCCCCGGCAGCGCGGCCAGCGAGTCGACGTCTCCGGCCTCCAGAATTGCCGGAAGCCGGTCGCTGCCGGCGCCGGAAAGAATGCGCAGCGCCTGTTTGGGGCCGATCCCGCTCACCTTCAGCAGTTCGAGAAAGAGCGCCCGCTCGACCTGCGAGTGGAATCCGTACAGCCGCATGATGTCTTCGCGATGGTGCAGGAAGGTGAACAGCCGCACCGTCCCATCGGCACGCGCAAGCGCACTGATGGTCTGCGCCGATGTTTCCAGGTCCCACTCCACCCCGGCGGTTTCGATGCGCACGCCGTAGGCGGTAGTTTCAGTCAGGCGTCCGCTGAGACTGTTGAACACTGCTTACTCCCGAGATCTCAGACGCCCCGTCGCGCCGAGCTGATATGAGCCGCCACCTCACCGCTGTGGTAGTGGCAGATTGCCGCGGCCAGCGCGTCCGCGGCGTGGTCCGGCCGCGGCGGCTCTGTGAGCCCCAGCAGAACCCGCACCAGATCCTGCACCTGGTGTTTCTCGGCGCGCCCCTGCCCCACAATCGCCTGCTTGATGGCCTGTGGCGGATACTCTCCGGTTACAATACCGTGCGAGTGCAGCAACAGCAACACCACCCCGCGCGCCTGTGCTACCGGTATCGCGCTTGACACGTTGCGCGCAAAGTAGAGGCTCTCGATGCCCGCCTGCTGCGGGCGATACTGGTTGAGTAGCTCTTCCAGCCGCCGATACAACTGGTGCAACCGGCTGCCGGAGGAGTCTCCGGCCGGAGTACAGATTACGCCGTGGTCCAGATGTCGGAACCGGTTGCGATCTACGGCAATGAACCCGTAGCCGGTTTCGGCAAGCCCGGGGTCGACCCCGAGGATGACTTTCATGCGTCCCCGTTGAAGTCCTCGGGAATCTCCAGATTGGTGTACACCTCTTGCACATCGTCGTGATCGTCGAGTGACTCGATCATCTTCAGCGCCTTCTGTGTCTTCTCCGCGTCGAGCGCTACCGTGGCGTCCGGTATCATCGTGAGGGACGCGTCGAGGTGCTCAAAGCCCGCCTCCTGCATCGCGGTAAGGACTGCGTGAAACTCATCGGGCGCACAGGTTACCTCTATGCTGTCGCCCTGCGTGGTAACGTCGTCCGCCCCTGCCTCCAGCGCCTGTTCCAGGATCTGGTCTTCCGTGTAGCTTTCAGCCGAGTAACTGATAATACCGCGTCGCTGGAAGAGGTAGTTGACGCAACCCGTTTCGCCCAGGTTGCCACCACCCTTGGAGAAAACGCTGCGGACGTCGGCCGCGGTGCGGTTCTTGTTGTCGGTGAGAGCATCAACCATGATAGCCACGCCCCCCGGGCCATAGCCTTCATAGGTGATCTCGACGTAGTCTACACCTTCCAGCTCACCGGTGCCCTTCTTAATGGCACGCTCAACGTTATCCTTGGGCATATTGGCCGTCTTGGCCTTCAGCACTGCGGTGCGCAGCCGCGGATTGGCTCCGATATCCCCTCCG
>PWMO01000173.1 GCA_003558175.1 Spirochaetaceae bacterium | reverse complement strand
GTCGCGCGCTCATTTCACCGGCAGCAGCTCCTTGTGGTACTGCTCGAAACCTTGCGGCAGCTCATCGTCTACCGTAATATCCAGCACCGCCGGGCGTGCTTGCTCGTTGGCCGCTCGCGCCTGCTCGAGCGCGGGCTCGAGCTCTTCCGGTCTGTGAACCGTCGCTCCAAAACAGCCCGAAGCCGATGCCACCGTCGCAAAGTCGGCCTGCACATCAAACTCGGTAGCGATGTAGCGTGCCCCACCGCGCCGCTGATGAAAGCGAATCCAGCCCAGAGCTCGGTTGTTGAGCACCAGGTAGGTGATCCCCAGTTTGTACTGCGCCGCGGTGGCGATCTCGCGCATGTGCATCTGGAACGCCCCGTCGCCGGTCACACAGACCACCGCAGACTCGGGACGAGCCAGCTTCACTCCCACCGCGCCTGAAACCCCCGCACCCATGCAGGTCTGTGCCCCGGGCGGCACGCAGCCGCGTGCCGGCACGGTGAAATAGGGCGCGTAGTACGACCAGAGGTCCTGGCTGCCGTTTTCATTGACGAGCACACTGTCTCGCCCAAAGATCCGCTGGTATGCGTTCAGTACAACCTTCGTCTTGACGTGCGGGTAACTGTTGGCGCACTCCTCGGCGATCTCCGCCAGATAGGCGCTCTTCTGGGCCGCGATTCTCTCAGCGCGCTCGACGCGCAGCGAAGACGGTGGGTCTGCGGCTGCAATCAGGTCGCCCAGACTCGAGCGAACGTCGGCAACAATTCCCTGATCCGGTATCCAGTTGCGGCCGATTGCCTCGGCATCGATATCAATCTGCGCGATCTTCGCGTTCGCGGGCCGGTAATGCCACATCCCGGTCTCAAACTGATCGTTGCGACTCCCCAGGATCAGCAGCAGGTCGGCATCAAAGTAGACTTCCCTCCCGACTCGGGTGAAATAGAGACCGGTCAGCCCCAGCGACAGCGGATTGCGCTCGTCGATGCTTCCTCGTCCCGATGCGGTGGTCAAGACGGGTACTTTGAGCTCGTCCGCCAGGCGCATTACTTCGCCGAACGCGCCCGCCCACACCGTGCCGCCGCCGGCGACCGCAACCGGACGCTCCGCCTGGTTCAGCAGATCGACCAGCTGTTCGAGCGCGGCGGCATCGGGACGGGGCGGAGCGGGTCGAACTGAGGGAGTGTAGGCCGAGATGGCCCTTGGCTGCAGGCTCAGGTCGGTTGGGATCTCCACGTATACCGGTCCCGGGCAACCCGAACGTGCTATCTGGAACGCCCGTCTGATCGCCCACGGAGTTCTCTCGGGTGACGGAATGCGGTAACTCCATTTGGTCACCGGACGCGCCATGGCGAGCTGATCGGTTTCCTGGAAGGCGGGAAGCCCTTCGTGCGTGGTCGATACGGATGCCGACAGCACAACCAGCGGCGTCGATGCGGCTTGCGCCTCCAGGATCCCCGAGAGCATGTTGGTGAACCCGGGGCCGGTGCTGCCGAAGCATACGCCCACTCCGCCTGTGGCGCGGGCATGGCCAATGGCCATGAACACCCCCGAGCTCTGTTCACGCGCGTGGATTGCCTTGACGCTGCGGCTGTCGTACAGAGCGTCATACAGGAGCCGCGGGTTGCCCGGCATCCCGAAGACGCAACGCACTCCTTCAGCCTCCAGCGCTTCCACAATTACCTGCCACGAGTTCTTCTCCATCGGACTCCTCCTCTAAGTCTTCACTTCCCGGATGCACTCAAAGCCCGCACGCACAACGGTTGCGCGCCTTCGTGCGCTGCCTCCGTGATCGCAGGGGCTCCGTTCTATATCGAAGCCGGTGCACTGCTGCCCGGCCGCTGGTTCTTTGACGAGTGTGATGCTGCGTGGCGCTCTTTGAACGTCCGAGAGAAAAGCTTCTCAGCTTCAGACGTGCCGATCAGGATGAGTTCATCCGTCGGTTGGAGCTCGTACTTCGGGCCAGGGTTTATCAGGGTTCCCTCTCCGGACGAGACAATGGCGACTACACTGCATCGCGTTCGAGAGCGGATCTCGCTCTGAGCCAGTGTGCGATTGTACAGGGGTTCTGGGACCCGCTCGCGAAAAACATCAAGGTCCTCCGCGACCATGAGAACATCGTCCCCCTTGACGTAGTTGATGACGGCGTTGGCCCCCATTGATGCGTAAGACATTACGAGGTCTGCTCCCGCTTCATGTAGTTTGGAAACGCTTCGCTCCCGAGTTGCCCGGGATATTATCTGAATGTCCGGACGTATACTGCGACAGTAGATGGTCAGGTAGATATTCAGATCATCATGCCTGGTCGTAATCAGGACCGATGGGGCGTTGTCGATACCGGCGGTCTTCAGTGCATTCATGTCTGCTGCGTCACCGACAACTATTCTGTCATCTCCCCGTGCTACACGCGGGCTTTTTTCTACTATGCGATAGTCGATACCGCTCTCTCGTAACGTTTCCGCAGCTGCCACCCCCTCGTTTCCGCCACCGATGATCAGCACCGGCCCGTGAGACAGTTCGCGCACCGCGAAAACGCTACCGAACTTGCCGAGTTGTTCCTGGGAACCGGCAAGAACCAGAACTGTGTGTGAACTCATCAGGGTGGCCGGTGAAGCCGGGTAGAAGCTCCCGCGTTCCCAGACACCAACAATGTTTACGCCCGTGGTTTCACGCACTCGGCTCTCGGCAATTGATTTTCCGACGAGTGGGGTCCGCATCGCGGGGAACTCGGCAATCAGAAGATCGCTGAATCGACCGATCACGTTCGCATGCATACTTACCCCGAGCACCCGGCGCGCCAGCGACCGGCCCAACATACCGGAGAACTGAAACACCTGATTACTGCCGGCCATCTCGAGGATGTCTACCGAATGAGGCGAGTCGGCAGTGGATACCGCCGGCGTCGAGCGTGTGAGTTCCCGCAGTGTGAATACGGCGTGAGTGTTGGTCTGGTCACTGCAATTGAAAAAGGC
>PWMO01000155.1 GCA_003558175.1 Spirochaetaceae bacterium | reverse complement strand
GTGGCGAGCGGATCGGCACGCGTCGGCCCCATGTTGATCACCGCAACCGGCTTCCCCTGCCGTACCGCCCGGTCAACAAAGCGGAACCCGGAGTAAACGGTCAGCGATGAACCGGCCACCAGCACCGCCCGAGAACGCTCCAGCATCTCCCAGGCACGGTCGACAACCGCGCGAGGCACGTTTTCGCCAAAGAACACCACGTGCGGCTTGAGCTCACCGCCGCACGCCCCGCATTCAGGGCTGCGAAAGCCGTCAATCTCGGCCTGCTGCAGCACCGCGTCACCGTCAGGGGTGCTCAGCGCATCGGTCCCCTCCCAGCCGGGGTTGGCCTGCAGCATGTCCCGCTGGATCTGCTCACGGTCAAAAAGCCGCCCGCACTGCAGACAGGTGACCTGGTACAACGTACCGTGCAGCTCCACCACGTTGCTGCTGCCCGCAGCCTGGTGCAGACCATCCACGTTCTGCGTGATGATCCCGCGTACCATGCCGGCTTGTTCGAGCGCCGCTACCGCACGGTGCCCGGCATTGGGCTGCGCCGCCTTGACTCGCGGCCAGCCCACGGCACTGCGCGCCCAGTAGCGCTGTCGTGCCGCAGCGCTGGAGACAAAATTGCGATACTGAATGGGACTGCTTTCGCGCAGACGGCCGGTCGGTCCACGATAATCGGGGATTCCCGACTCCGTGCTGATGCCGGCTCCCGACAGCAGCAGCACCGCGCCCGCAGCCAGAAACTGCTCAAGCCGCTCGAGCTGTGTGAGCTCCGCTTCTGTTGGCATCGGCTCCGGGTCGCGCTTCGGTTCCACGGCCGTCATGGTATGCGCGAACGCGGGCGAACGTCAACGCGCCCCTTTGACTCGCTGCGGCAAATGGGATACGGTAAATTATCATCGAATCATAGGAGCGTCGTTATGGCACGCAAGTACAATTTTTCGGCCGGGCCTTGCACTCTGCCGCTGAGCGTCCTTGAGCAGTTGCGGGATACCATGGTCGAGCACGAGAATGCCGGCCTGTCGCTGATTGAAGCCAGCCACCGCAGCAAAGAGTACGAGGCAGTCCATGATCAAACGATCGAGTTGCTGCGCGAGCTGCTGAGCGTTCCGCAGTCGCACCAGGTGCTGCTGCTCGGAGGGGGCGCCACCTTGCAGTTCGCAATGGTTCCGATGAATTTTCTGCCGGCCGGCAGCAGCTGTGACCTGATTCACAGTGGATCGTGGGCAGGCAAGGCACTGTCCGACGCAGAGAAGATTGGAACGGTTCGTCTCGCGTACGACGGCAAAGAGTTCAACTACATGACGCTCCCGGACGCCGATCAGCTCTCGCTCGACTCGTCGGCTGCCTATCTCCATCTCACCTCCAACGAGACAATCGGCGGTGTGCAGTTCAAGGATTTCCCTGACAGCGGCAGCGTTCCCATCGTAGCCGACATGTCAAGCGACATCATGAGCCGCCCCTTCTCGTTTGAGAAGTTCGGCCTGATCTATGCCGGCGCACAGAAGAACCTCGGCCCGGCAGGCGTGACCGTCGTGATCATCCGCGAGGACATGCTTGAACGCTGCCCAGAGACTCTGCCGGCATATCTCAGTTACAAGACGCACGCCAAGACCAATTCACTCTACAACACGCCCCCGGTCTTCTCCATCAACGCGATGCGCCTGGTGCTCGAATGGGTCAAGGCCGAAGGAGGCCTGGCGGAGTTTGACAACCGGTCCCGCCTGAAGAGCTCCATCCTCTACGACACCATAGAAGGCAGCAACGGCTATTATCGCAACCCGGTCGATCAACGCTTCCGCTCCACCATGAACGTAGTCTTCCGCCTTCCCTCTGAGGAGCTTGAGAAACAGTTTATCAGCGAAGCAACCGCCGCCGGGTTTGACGGCTTGAAGGGCCACCGCAGTGTCGGGGGCTGCCGCGCATCGATCTACAACGCCATGCCGATGGAAGGTGTCGAAGCGCTGGCCGACTTCATGCGCGACTTCAGCACCAAGAACGGCTGAGGCGGGCGGCGGGCGGACTGAGACATGCGGCTGCAGAAAACCGGCTGGAATATTGCCAGTTCGCTCTTGACCCGGCGCGGTTTCAGGCTTAGTATTTACGTGTAGGGAGGGTACTGGTTACCAATCATTCAACTTATCGATGTGAGGAGGTGCCAATGTCAAGTCCACCGGATGAAGAAGGCCGGCACGGCCGGCAAAAACAGACACCAAATCAGTGGAGCAATCAGTCTCCACAATAATAAGCGATAGTTGGTTTACGGCAGAAGCCGTACCATATCGAACGGCCGATCGATGAGGATCGGCCTTTTTTTTGTGCCCCGCCACTCACAACCCACGGCGTCACTCACAACCCACGGCGTCAGCCGCCGGAGGAACCGTTGACCATGCTGACCGGCTGGTGCGTTGCCTCGATCACGTCACGCCACAGACTGCTGTCCGGGTCGACACGGTTGCGCGCAGACACCGCCATAGGGATCGGCACGTGCACAAAAGTGTTGTTGACCAGGCCCATCAGCACCCGGGTCTTGCCGGCCATCGCTGCGTGCACCGCGTTGTGCCCCAACCGCGAGCAGTACACCGAGTCGGTAGGTTCAGCGGGTGCGCTGCGCACGATGTAACTGGGATCGATATACTTCAGATTGATCTCTTTGCTCCTGGACGCAAAGTAGGTTGTGATCTCGTTCTTCAAAAAAAGCCCGATATCCGCAAAGAGGCGGTTTCCGGAGGCGTCCGTCGCCGTAGAACGATCCATGAGCTCCTGTCCGGCGCCTTCGGCAACAACAATAACCGCGTGATTGCGCCGCTCGAGCCGCCGCTCCAGGTGCGACAGAAACCCGTTTGCACCGCCCAGCTCGAAGGGAACCTCCGGGATCAGCACGAAGTTGACCTCATGGCTGGCAAGCGCCGTATGCGACGCAATGAAACCGGCATCCCGCCCCATGACCTTTACCAGCCCGATGCCGTTGATGGAAGAGTGCGCCTCCGCATGCGCGCCAAAAACCACCTCCGTTGCCTTCGCCACTGCCGTCTCAAAACCAAACGACTTCTCGGTGAAGCTGAGATCGTTGTCGATGGTCTTGGGGATCCCCACCACCGCGACCTTCAAGCGGCGGCGCTCGATCTCCTCGGCAATCGCCAATGCGCCTTTCTGTGTTCCGTCTCCGCCGATGGTGAACAGGATGTTCAAATTGAGGCGCTCAATGGTATCCACCAGGTCCTCGGTGCGGGTTCCCCCGCCGCGCGAACTGCCCAGAATCGTTCCGCCGATCCGGTGGATATCGTCGACCACGTCCGGGTCCAGCGGCATGGTGGGTACGCCCTCTTCCGGCAGAAGTCCGCGATAGCCAAACTGTATCCCCGAGATGCGGTGCACACCATATCGGTGCCAGAGACACCGGGTAATTGCCCGTATTACGTCGTTCAGACCGGGACAGAGGCCGCCACAGGTCACAATGCCGGCATGCACGTGACCCGGTGCGAAGTAGATCCGCTTCCGTGGTCCGGCCTTCTCGAGGAGCTCTCCCGCCTCGAACCGCCGTTGGTACGGTCCGGCGGAGGCGTTGACGTCATACACCACCCGTTCGCCGTCGTTCACAAAGTTGGCGACCTGGTCGCCAATCTCGGTTGAGTACTCAATCGGTGAGGTCACTTTCGCCTCACCCAACGTGGAAATAGTAAAATCGTAGCCGCCGCTCATGGCGGTAGGATAGTTGAATTGCCCCGCCGCGGCAAGCGCGTTGACTCCGAAGGCCGTTCCGCCTATGCTCTCGACGTCATGCACGTACTTGTAATTGGCGGAGCCGGCTATATCGGCAGCCACGTGGTCTACTCCCTGCTGCAGCAGGGCTACTCGGTCACGGTTCTGGATAACCTGCGCAGTGGCCTGCGTGAGAACCTTTTCGCGGAGGCGGCGTTCGTTCATGGCGACGTTGCCGACCAGCTGACGCTGGACGAGCTGTTTGCCGGCGGGAGCTCCTCCAGACGGCCGGGAGCACCGATAGACGCGGTCGTTCACCTCGCTGCGCTGAAGGCGGCCGGAGAGTCCATGATCGAACCGGAGCTCTACGCGCGCTCCAACATTGTCGGAACGATCAATATCCTCTCGGCAATGGCGCGTCACGGAGTCACGCGCATGGTGTTCTCTTCATCGGCCGCGGTCTACGGCGAGCCGCAGTACCTGCCGGTGGACGAGAACCACCCGACCGAGCCCACCAACTTCTACGGCTACACAAAGCTGGAGATCGAGCGTCTGCTGCACTGGTTCGAGCGTTTGCGCGGTATCCGCTACGCCGCCCTGCGCTACTTCAACGCCGCGGGCTACGATCCCGCCGGCGCCGTCACCGGTCTCGAACGCAACCCCGCCAACCTGCTGCCGGTGATCATGGAAGTTGCTGCGGGCAGCCGCGCCCGCATCGAGATCTTCGGCAACGACTACGACACTGAAGACGGAACCGGGCTGCGCGACTACGTCCACGTCAGTGACCTGGCCGCAGCGCACGTGCAGGCACTGCGCTACATCGCGGACAAGCGACGCAGCGTAACGCTGAACCTCGGCAGCGAGAACGGGGTGACGGTGCTGCAGATGCTGGAGACCGCACGCCGTATCACCGGCCGGCCGATCCCATCGGTTGTTTCGCCGCGAAGGCCGGGAGATCCCGCCGGACTGATAGCCTCATCGGCGCGGGCCCGCGAGCTGCTGGGCTGGACGCCGCGCTACAGCGACGCCGAGAGCCTGCTCCGTACCAGCTGGGCGGTCTACCAGCCCTGACACCCGCAGCGCAGATTCCGGCTGCCGGCACGCGTCACGCCTGGCGGATGTCTGGTGAAGCTTCAAACGACGGGCAGTTGCGGCCGGTGGAGCGCAGCACCACACGGCTCGGTAATTCGCGGCTTTTGATCTCGAATATCCGGCAGCCGCGTGGAAAGCGCTGATCCCAGGTGACATAGAAGTGCCGGCACTGCAGGCAGTTGGGAATGGGTGCCCGCCGCCCCACGACCCGCCGACCCACGGTCTACCAGAAGAGGCCCGTCGGCAGTGGGACCCGCAGCGTAATGCGAAACACCAGCACAAACGCCGTCATCAGCACCACACCTGCCAGCACCGTCTTCCAGACAGCCGCGGCATCCTGATCTCTGGTTCGCAGCGTCACTACCAGCAGCGCAAACGCCAGCAGGCTCGCAGTCCAGAATCCCAGCGGCTCCAGCAGCAGTGTCCAGGCGATCATGATCAATACCGACAAGCCCACGCTGCGCAGATCCGGCTTCTCTGCTTCCGCGCGCCCTTCGCGGCGTACCGCCTCGGCGCGGCGAGCCCGCGCAGTAAACGTTTGCGCCAGCAGCACGAGCGAAAGCACCACCAGCGCCAGCGCCACAACCTGCGGAAACAGCCGACTCAGCGCGCCGTAGCGCTGGGACTCCAACCACGCAAACAGACCAAATGCGATCAGGGTAAGCGCCACCAGGCGGTTGTTACGCATCGCGCTTCTCCTCAACGATCGGGTGGGTGTGAGCCGCGGCAATCGCCGGTGTGCGCCGCTGCCGCATGCGGGCCAGCATCGGCCAGAACGCCGACACTACGGTTAACCCAATGAGAATGATTGAAATAGGCCGGGTAAAGAAGATGGCTAACGGGGTGCCGGCTGCTCGGCCCATCAGAATTGACTGTACCAGCCCCTGCTCGCACATCGAGCCCAGGATCAGGCCCAGCACAATCGGCCCCGGCTGCAGACCGACGCGTCGTCCCACGTAGCCAACCAGCCCCAGCGCCAGCATCACGTAGACATCGGCGATGTTGTTCTGAATCGCAAACGAACCGATCACGGAGAGAAAGAACACCAGCGGTGCCAGCAGCGTAATCGGCAGGCCGGTGACCACCTTGCTGGCCGCTTTGCCCAGCATCAAACCCAGCGGCAGGAGCGCGATGTTGGCGATCACCAGCGAAAACATGAAGGTGTAGGTAATCGGAGCGTGCACCGTAAACAGCTCGGCCCCCGGACGCATGCCCTTGAGAAGCAGCGCGCCCAGAAGCACTGCCGCCGGCGGTGCGCCGGGAATGCCCAGCGTGAGCAGCGGCACCAGCGACCCTGCCACCCCGGCGTTGTTTGACGCCTCGGCGGCCGTGATGCCGTCTATCGACCCTTCGCCGAACTTCTCCGGCTGCCGCGACACCCGTACCGCCTCATTGTACGAGACCATCCCCGCGATGTTGGCCCCGGCCCCCGGGACAATCCCGATGATCGTGCCGATAACCGAGGAGCGCAGCAGCAGCATCGGCTTGCGCGCCATCAGACGCCACACCCGGCGCAGCATGTGCCGCTGCGAGCGATACGGAATGGCGGTCTCCCGGTGATGCCGCGACGCTATCATGTCCAGAATCTCGGGCACACAGAACAGCCCGATCAGCGCCGGAATCAGCGTGATGCCGTTCTGCAGCGCCACCGTGCGAAACGCAAACCGCACGTTGCCTTCGATCGGCGATATCCCGATGGTGCCGATCAACAGCCCGATCGCGCCCCCGATCAGCCCCTTGACGGTAGACTTGGGCGAGATGGTGGCAATGATGGTGAGCCCGAACACCGTGAGCCAGAAGAACTCCGGCGGTCCAAAACGCAGCGATGCGCGCGCCAGCGGCGGAGAGAGAAACAGCAGAAAAAAGACCCCTACCAGCCCGCCAACCGCCGAAGCGATGGTAGCGACCACGATGGCGCGGTAGGCGTGTCCCTTGCGCGCCAGCGCAAATCCGTCGAACGTAGTAGCAATGGCCGCCGGCGTCCCCGGCGTGTTGATCAGAATGGCGGCATAGCTGCCGCCGTAGATGGCGCCGCAGTAGATGCCGCCCAGCAGCACCAGCGCGTGCACCACGTTCATCCCAAAGGTGAACGGCACCAGCAGCGCAATGGCCATGGTGGCCGTCAACCCCGGAAGCGCACCCACGGCAATACCCGCAGTTACCCCGGTTCCAATCAAAAAGAGGTTCAGCGGATGCAGTACGGTGAGAACTGCCTGGAGAACTGCGGGCATACCAAACGTTTCCTTTCGAGCAGCTCGCCGAGCCTACAGCTCGCCGAGCTCGGTCAAGACGGTGATGATCTCGCGCTGCTTGCGCTCTATGTAGGCAGCGTACTCGTCGGCACCGATCTGGTGCATCTCAAATCCAAGCGCTTCCATCTCGGCAACAAACTCGGGATCACGGCTTACGGTATCGAACGCGCGCTCGATCGCCCGCACAACATCCTCGGGGGTGTCCTTCGCCACCGTCACGCCGCGGTCAATACCGGCGGTGAAGTCGTAGCCCTGCTCCATGAAGGTGGGTACGTCGGAAAGCGCGTGAAAGCGCTCGGTGGTGCCGATAGCCAGAATCTTCATGGCCTGCTGATGCTGCACCAGGTCGTCGGAGTTGGCCAGGATGGCCTCCGTATGCCCGCCGAGAAAGTTGGTCACCGATGGGGCCGCGCCGGTTGCCGGAATGTAGGTGAAATCGGCATCGCTGAGATACTCGAGCTGAAGGATGGCCAGATGATGACCGGAATGCGTTCCGGAACCGCTGACCGTTACCCGCCCCGGATTGGCGCGTGCGTACTCGATCAGGTCGGCCAGCGTGTTGTGCGGGCTGTTGGCGGCTACCGCCAGGCCGATCGGCGTGGTCTGAAAGAGGTAGACCGGCCGCAGATCCTCGGTGGCGTAGCCGGCATTCTCGCGTACCAGAGGCTGAATGATGATGTGCGGAATGTTGTTGCCCGCGATGGTGTAGCCGTCGGCGCGGCTGCGTGCCAGGTCGGCCCAGGCAAGCGCACCACCGGCACCCGGCTGATGCCGGATCACCACGTCAACGCCAAATGCCCGTTCAAGTCCCGCGCGCTGATACTGCGCGGTAATATCCGACTGTCCGCCTGCGTCAAACGGAATCACGTAATTGATAGCACGTGACGGGTATGCCCGCTCTTCTCCGGCTCCGGCGGCAAACAGTGCCGTTTGTCCGGCAATCGCGAGGATCACCAGCAGCGCGACTCCCAGCCGCCATACGGTCTTCTTCCTGCTCATCCCTCTACTCCTCTTGCTGTTGGACCTGCTCCAACCTCGGTTTCTCAAATACTTGAGGATTCACCACGTACTGCGGCCGACGGCCGGTAAGCACCCGGATCAGTTCGTCCATTCCCAGTTCCTGGTTCCGCGTGTAGCTCTCTTCGGAATACCACGCCATGTGCGGCGTAACCAGCGCCCGCTCTTCCTGCAGCAGCGGATGGTCGGCAGCCGGCGGCTCCTTCTCCAGCACATCCAACCCGGCGCCGGCAATCCGGCCTTGCTGGAGGGCCGCCAGAAGCGCCCCTTCATCGATAATGGCGCCGCGGGCGGTGTTGACGATGCACGCGTGCGGCTGCATGAGGGACAGCGTTTCGGCGTTTATCATGGACCGGGTCTCGCCGTTCAGCGGTGCATGGATGGAAACGGAATCGCACTCGGGCAGCATCTCCTCCAGGTCGAGGAAACGGCGAACCCCGCACATTGCAAAGATGTCGTCGTCCACGTACGGGTCATACGCCGCTACGTTCATGCCCAGCGCCTGTGCCCTGGCAGCCGTGGCACGTCCGATGCGCCCAAGGCCGATAATTCCCAGCAGCTTCTGCTGGAACGAGAAGATCGGTTTAGCGTAATCGGTGTACCAGTTTCCCGCCCTGGTCCGCGGTATGACGAGATGCAGCTTGCGCGCTACCGCGTGCAGCAGCGTGATCGCATGGGTGGCTACTTCGTCAATGCAGTAGGTGGGACAGTTGCTTACCGGAATCCGCCGATCGGTTGCTGCGGCAACGTCCACGCAGTCGTAGCCAACCGAAAGCGTCATCACGAGTTCACAACGGCGCATTCCCTCGATCAGCGGGCGGTCAATGCGCCGGTCAATCACCACCACCGCTGCCGCCTCGCGCGTTGCGTCGGCAAGCGTTGCGTCGTCGGCCCCCTCGGCAAAATGCCACTCGGCGCCGATCTCACCAATCCGTCCGCAGAAGTAGTCTCGGTTGGGGAACTTCTTGAACAGCCGATCACCGGCAAACACCACTCGTTTCATTCAGCCACCTTGTCTGCAGAGCGTCGCGTGCGCCGCCATACTACCCGATAAACCGCGTACGAATCAAATGGCCGTGTTGCCGTGTTGCCGGACGCGACACGGCACACGAAAGCGTTGCAACGACGGTCAGGCCGCAACCGTCCTCGCCGCCCGGCACTAAACGTGTTACAATATCAGGAGAATGGCTCTTACAAAAGGGGAGTGCTATGCAGACTCGCTACTATCTATCGGTCTTTCCGCTGGAAGCGATGATTGCGTCACAACTCGACCCGATTCAGTTCGGGCAGTACATGTCTACCGGCAGGAAAAACGGCTCCTATGAACGGATCATCTTCATCGAAGTCGACGGTGAGTTCGGCGACTACTTCGACTGGAAGTACGCACGCGAACGTTGTGTGACTCACTCGGATGGATCACCCAAGAACTCGGTCTGGATGTCGGTTTATCGCGCTCTGGAACACACCGAGCTCGACCGGCTGAAGAAGCTCTATCTGACCACCGCGGACGGGCGCAGCCTGGGGATCGAGCCGCGCAGGGCGGATGCGGGCGCGGCTCAAACCGGGCGCGGCTACTTCGTGTACCAGGAGATATGCCCTATTTCACCGCTGGTCGTCAGCAAGTTCGATCCGGTGCAGTTCAGCATCCACATGACCAACCCGGCAAACAAGGTCTTCGTGCCGAAGGTTGTCTTCGCCGACATCAAGACCGTTGACCTGGAGAAGAGCAAGGACACCGCAGACGCCGGTCCGGTCTACGACAAGAACCTGCTCCACCTGCGCGAGTGCATCATGGCGGTGCGGCACGGCAGCGAGAAGCCCAACAAGAACGTCGAGCGCTCGATGCAGTCCTTCGCCTACAACATCATTGAACGCGGCCTCTACGTCGGAGACAAATCGGACGTGGTCTGGTATCCAATGCCGTCGCTCGATCAGATCCGGCAGCACCATTACGACTGGGGCCGCTCGGCAATGGTGGTCTGAGGTTGTCCGATGTTGACTGAGGTTGTCCGGCGCACCGTCCCGACGCGTCGGAACCCGCGGGGGGCGCTTGTCCCGGCGGCACGTTTGCAGGTAACTTCTTCATAGTGAGAACACGTGCATTTCTGGTGGCAGTAGAACTCAACGGCAACGGCCGCAACGGCGGCGCAGAGAGCGTCACAACCCTGCTGCTTGATGAACTCTCGCAGCTTTCGCTCTCCGTCGGCCTGGAGTCGGTGGGTTCGCTCGCGGTCCGGGTACGAGAGCCGTCGCCGCGGCTGCTGGTCGGTTCAGGGAAAGCGCAGGAGATAAAGGCAGAGGCGGAGCGCCTCGGTGTGTCATGCATAGTCTTTGATGACGAACTCTCCCCATCGCAGCAGCGCAACTGGGAGCGCTTCACCGGCCTTACGGTCATTGACCGCCACCAGGTCATTCTGGACATCTTCCAGAAGCGGGCCTCAACCCGTGAGGCGTCGCTGCAGGTTGAACTTGCGCAGCTCCAGTACCAGCTGCCGCGGCTCACGCGCGCCTGGACGCACCTTTCGCGCCAGCAGGGCGGCATGCGTGGAACCCGCGGCGAGGGTGAAAAGCAGATTGAGTACGACCGGCGTGCCCTGCTGCGCCGGATCACCCGCGTACGCGAGGAACTGCGCGCCCTGAGCGAACAGCGCAGTACGATGTCGCGCCGCCGCCGCGATGTTCCAATGCCGTCCGGTGCGCTGGTAGGCTACACCAATGCCGGCAAGTCTTCGCTGCTGCACGCGCTCACCGGCGCCGACGTGCTGGTAGCGGACAAGCTGTTCGCCACCCTCGACCCAACCACGCGCCGCCTGCCGCTTACGGGCGGCCTCGAGACGGTGCTGACCGACACGGTCGGGTTTGTAAGAAAACTGCCGCACGACCTGGTCAACGCCTTTCACTCCACGCTGGAGGAGGCTGTGGAAGCGGACTACCTGATTCACGTGCTCGACGCTTCGGACGCGGAGCTGCTGCACCATTACCATACAACCCGGACGGTGCTGCAGGAGATCGGCGCGGGGGACAAACCGGTGATCGTGGCGCTGAACAAGATGGATCTCGCCACCGATCTCGAGGCGCTGCGCTTCGCACGCAGACGCGTTGCCGACGAAGCGGCCGAGACCACTGCTACGGTTGAGGTTTCGGCGCAGACCGGGACGGGGCTCGAACAGCTGACCGCTGAGATCGAACGCTACCTGCTCGAGGCAATGCACCCTGCGCGCTACCGCCTGCCCAATGACCGCCACGACCTGGCGGCTCTGATCCATCGCACCGGCAGCGTATTGCAGCAGGAGTATGACCACGACAGCTTCACCGTCACGGCACGAGTCCCCAGCCGCACGCGCGCCGTGCTCGAACCGTACGTCATCCGGTAACGCGCAGACTGTTGCGGTACATGCGGTGAATCTTGTACACCTCGGCGCCAAGCATCTCGAGATCGCTCACCATGAGGGTGGTTGATTCAGCCACCTGGGTCAGGTCGGCGTGCAGCGGGTCGCGCAGCCGCCCGGTGCGTTCCAGCTCGTAGTACAGCAGTGCGTTGCCGCCCAGGCGCTGATACTCGGGCAGAATGCCGGCGCCGTTGATCACCACCGAGCGA
This sequence comes from Spirochaetaceae bacterium, assembly GCA_003558175.1. GTDB lineage: Bacteria > Spirochaetota > Spirochaetia > DSM-27196 > PWMO01 > PWMO01. The sequence goes on along the minus strand of PWMO01000155.1, from coordinate 37 downwards.
GTCTGCTTCAGCTCGCGCAACAGATCGAGCAGCGTGC
>PWMO01000199.1 GCA_003558175.1 Spirochaetaceae bacterium | reverse complement strand
GCGCTCTGGTTATCTGCCTGTTTGTTTACCGCCAGCCGGGACTGGGTGAGATCGGCAATATCTTGATGCGGGCTGCGGTCACTTCGGGAGGTGTCATTCTGCTGATCGCAATGACCAACGGGTTTGCCTGGGTGATGACGATGCTGCGGATCCCGGTGCACCTGAGCCAGTTCTTCATTGCCTTCAGCACCAGTCCGGTGATCTTTCTGTTCTCGGTGATCATCATCGCGCTCATTATCGGGCTCTTCCTGCCGCCAACCGCGGCGCTGGTGGTGCTGGTGCCGATTCTCTACCCGGTGTCGCAGACACTGGGCGTGGCACCGGTGCATTTCGGGGTGCTGCTGATCGCGGCACTTGGGATGGGTCACGCTACGCCACCGGTTGGACTCTGTCTCTACGTCGGTTCCAGTATCAGCGGGATCCCCATCGCCGATTTGATCCGCCCCATGCTTCCGTTTGTGGGAGTGCTGTTGCTGCTTTGTATTCTCATAGCAGTCTTCCCCGGGCTTGTGATGTTTATTCCTGACCTGTTCTTCTGAGGCCGGAACGGACCTCACCTCTCTGCAGGAGCGCGGCGGGCGTTCACGACCCGTCTGCCGCGAAGTTCGAGATCTCCATCATCCGCCCCATTTTTGACGGCGCGGCTGTGTCGGCCTATAATGGACCTGAGGGTCGTGATGAGAGCAGCAGAGCGGTGTGCGCCGTCATGCTTCCCTGCCGCCACGAAGTGTGAGTCCTCCACAAAGCGTGAGTCCGCAACGACGCGTGAGCGGCAGACCTGCGTAGTCACGCGCGCGGCAAACAGTGTTCTTCTGCAAACGGTGGTATCATAGGGATGATGGCCATGTGCGAATACGCGATAGTCAATGACCTGGCGGAGTTGCCGCGGGCGCTGTTGCTGCAAGCCGAGCCGGATGGAACCATGATCGACGAGTATCCACCGCACTGCGCCGCGGCGGTTGCACGTGCCGATGGAGCCGTGGTCGGGGCGGCAGTGCTGCTTCGAGACCTTGACACTATGGAGGTGATAAATCTCGCGGTGGATCCTGAGCTGCGGGGACGCCGGATTGGGACCTCGCTGCTGGAGGCTGCAATCGATCACGCGCGCCAGTGCGGCGTGCGAAGGCTGATCATTCGCACCGCCACCACCAGCACTCGACAAATTCTGCTGTATCAGCGGGTAGGCTTTCGCTTCAGCGAGATTAACCACGGCTACTTCATCGAGCACTACGCTGAACCGCTGATGGAAAACGGCGTGCGCTGCATCGATCAACTGACGCTGGTCTTTCCGATCTATCGTGATGCTGAGCGTCGGGAACTGATTCAGGCGTACTGGGAGGATTTCACGCTGCGCAATCCCGAGTACGCTGACGCAGACTACCTTGTTCGATCGTTTGGCAACGGAGCGAGCTCCGCGAATACACGGCTCAATCTGGTCATCGAGGGCCGAAGCAGCGCCGCAATTACTCCGCGCGAGCTGCCGGCGCTGCGAGATGAGCCGCTGCCACAGCCCGATGATCTCAGCATTGTAACCTACGGCGACGGTCGCCCGGGAGCCGTTGTTCAGACCACCGCGGTTGACGAGTGCCCGTTCAACGAAGTGAGCGAAGCGCATGCGCGCCTGGCGGATGGCGGCAATTCCGATCTCGCCGACTGGCGCGTAACTCACCAGCAAGTCTTTACCCGCGAGCTGCAACGGCATGAGAGGCAGTTCAGCGAAACCATGCCCGTAGTATGCGAGCAGTTCCGGCTGCTGGACGTGAACCGCGAGCTCACCCGGCTGTAGGCGGCGTCTTGCTGTGCCGCCGGTGCCCACCCGTGGCGGCCCGCACTCGCTGGCGTCCGCCCGTGGGGCGCGATCAGTCGAAGCACCCCTGCAGCGTCACGCATTCATCGGGCAGCGCAGTTCGCGACTCTATCAGCCTGTCGACCCCGCCCGGATCGGCCAGGGTCGAGATGTCGCCCAGGTCATCCATCTGCCGCTCGGCGATCTTGCGTAGTATACGGCGCATGATCTTACCCGAGCGCGTCTTGGGCAGTCCCGCAGCAATCAGAATATGATCAGGCGCTGCGATCGGCCCGATCCGATGCCGCACCTCTCCCCGCAACTCACCCACCAACTCCGCATCGGCTTCCCAACCCTCAGCCAGCACGACGTAGGCGAAGATTCCCTGCCCTTTGATCTCGTGCGGAAAACCAACCACGGCAGCCTCGGCACACGCGGGATGGTTGACCAGCGCTGATTCAACCTCGGCGGTTCCCATGCGGTGACCACTGACATTAATGACGTCGTCCACCCGTCCGGTGATCCAGTAGTAGCCGTGTTCGTCACGACGGCAGCCGTCACCGGTGAAGTAGTAGCCGCGGTACGGCTCCAGGTAGGTCTTCAGGAATCGCGGATGGTCGTCCTGGATCGAGCGCGCCATGCCGGGCCACGCACGCTTGATCGCCAGCAAGCCCTGCACTTCATTGCCTTCGATCTCCCTGCCCTGTTCGTCCAGCACCACCGGCTCGATGCCAAGGAACGGCAGCGTCGCCGACCCCGGCTTGACCGCGGTGACCGCCGGCAGCGGCGTGATCATGATCCCCCCGGTCTCGGTCTGCCACCACGTGTCGACAATCGCGCAGCGCTCCTCTCCCACCACGCGGAAGTACCACTCCCAGGTATCCGGATTGATGGGCTCCCCAACGGTACCCAGCACGCGCAGACTCGAGCGATCGGAGCGCGTGACCCAATCATTGCCCTCCCGGGCAACCGCGCGCAACGCGGTGGGAGCGGTGTAGAACTGTGTGATGCCGTGGCGCTGAACGGTGTCCCAGTAGCGGCCGGGGTTGGGGTAGACCGGCGTCGATTCAAACATAAACGTGGTGGCCCCGTTGGCCAGCGGCCCGTAGACCACGTAGCTGTGACCGGTAATCCAGCCGACATCGGCCATGCAGGCGTACACCTCGTCCT
>PWMO01000164.1 GCA_003558175.1 Spirochaetaceae bacterium | reverse complement strand
CGGCGTACCGCATCAAGCAAGCGCAGATAACGGCGTACGAGCAGCGCCAGTACCAGCGCCGCGAGCAGCGCGCTGACCGCAGCGGTGTAGATGCCGGGCACGGTGGTGGCCAGGTACCACAGGGGAAACACAAACGCAACCGCGGCAACCAGAGTGGCCGCCGCTAGCGCCACTATTCCGAGCCCGGCCCGCACTACCACACCGTAGCCGCTCAACAGGCGATACCAGAGCCGCCTGAGCGTCGAGCCGGCCGCCCGCTCGGTCCCTGCACGGCCCGTCTGCCTCGTCCGTCTATCGCGGCTCATGAGCCCTCCGCAACTCGCGATAGTAGGCCGCGCGCTCAGGCTCGCCGAGCAGGGTAGCGCTCTGCTCGAGCGCTTCCAGCGTCTGAATCGCGCGGCTGTCGAGCCGCAATGCGGCGTAGACGTGATATGCTCGCCGGTAGTAGCGATGCGATTCTTCGTGGCGTTCCATGCGCCCGTAGATGCGGGCGATTGCCGCGAGATCCTGCGCGATCCCGGTTGAGTTTTCCATGCGTTTGTCGTATTCCAGCGCCTGGTAGGCGTACTCCAGAGCCTGCTCGTGATTCCCGGCGCGCGAATCGATCGCAGCCATGAGAAAGTAGTTGGCCGCAAGCTCTTCCCAGCGTGCGGTGGCGAGATTCATGGCGCGCGCGCGCTCAACAAGGCGGCGCGCTTCGGCCGGATTTGACATGCGATGCTCGAGGCCGGCCAGATTGTGGTAGAGCACCGCAGCCGGCAGCGAAGTGTCCTGTGCCTCGATCAGCTCGATCCCCCGGTCAAACTGCTGCCGTGCGCCGGAGTCATCGCCCTCATGGAGCAGCAGTTCGCCCAGGTTGGTATGGCTCTGTATCAGAAGCGCCGGCGAGTTCCCGCTCGACGCTATCTGATGCGCCGCTTCAAAATGAAACCGTGCGTCGTCGAGCCGGCCCTCAGCCAGATGGACGCGGCCAATTGAACTATGGCTCTGAGCGATCCCGGGCAGGTAATCGATGGAGAGGTTCTCGCGCAACGAAAGCTCGAAGAACAGCAGTGCCTGGCGATACTGCCCCCGCGAGAAATAGTTGTTTCCGTAGCCGGCCAGCTGTGCCGCTCGGTTCTGTGTGTCGAGGATTCTGTCGGGCGGATCCGGTGCCGATGAACAGGCGGCTGCAAACAGTGCAACCGCCATGATCAGAAGCGCAGCGAGCGGTTGGGATGCTCGCGGGGGGCGGGATGCTCGGAGCGTGAGCGGCGCGCCGTTTGCGGCGGATCTTCCGGTTGTGGTTCTCATGCTCTCTCAGAACTCATGGTCGCGGTAACTGCGTATGGTTGTCGGCTGTTCCCGACGAGCGGGAATGCCGCCGCGCAACAGCGGGTTGTTCCGCAGGCCTTCCATCACATCCTGTCCTACGCCGATCGCTTCACGGCCCTCTTCAAGGATCGTCATGAGCTGTGGCGATGTTGCGTTTATGAACTCGGCAAACTCCTGCACTTCGGCGACGCTGCGGTTGAGTCCCATCAAAATCGCTTCTATCTGGAGAAAGAGCGCGTCCTGGTCGTCGAGCATGGTTGCCAGCGAGCCCGACGGCGCAATGAGGCGCGGAACGATCCCGGTTGGATCGCGGAACTCTGCCGTCATGGCGGCGACGTTGTCGGCAATCCGGGCACTGTTATAGATCAGGTCTTCCGCTTCCAGGAGCAGCCGGTTTGTCTGAGCCAGCAGCTCCTGCACGGGCCCCTCTCCGGTACCTGCAAACGTTGCCGTAATAACGTCAATCACCACGATCAGCGACTCGGAGAGATCCTCCACGTTGGCGAGGATCGGGCCGATCTGCTCGATGATCTGGCCGATGGTATCGTCCTGCTCAGGGATCCGTACCAGATCGTTGCGGACCAATTCGCGACCCGCAACGCTGTTGAGTGCCGGGATCAGAGAATCCTCTGCGATAGGCTGCGTCTGCACCATTCCCTGGTGAAACACCAGGCCTCCACCGATACCCAGCGGACTCGACACCAGCTGAATCACGGAGTTCTCCCAGACGCGGTCAACAAAGGTGTCCTGGATGAAGAAGTGAACGTGCACCTCGCTGTCGTCCGTCAGGCGAACGTCGGTCACTCTGCCGACCTGAAACCCTTTGAAGTTGATCGCCATGCCGGCGCTGACTCCAGAAGCGCTGGGCAGGACCGTGTAATAGCGATAATTACGCGCAAACCAGCGCTGGTTGCTGCCTATGGAAATGAGGATGGCAAAGAGAAAACCGAGAGCGACGATCAAGAAGACGCCGACGACCTGGTTTACAAATCTGATACGGAACTTCATGTTCCGGGAAAGTCTAGTCCATTGCGAGTTCTTTGGTCAATACGCGGGGTCGTCGTTGCCGAGCAGCTCGAGAATATCGCCCGAGAACGTTGCCGCATCGGCTATCAGATCGGTGAGCGTCGTGCGGACCTCCGGATCGGACGAGCGTGCCACCTCGCCAATCGGGCCGAAGGCGCGAATCCGCCCTGCGATTATCACTCCCAGATAATCGGCGAGACGCGACGAGAGCTGGGCGTTATGACTGATGCCGATAAGCGTCAGCCCGCGACGTCGCCGTTCGGCCAGCATGGCGACGATCTTCTCAGCCGATTGGCTGTCAACAAAACTGGTGGGTTCGTCGAAGAACAGCACTTCCGGGTCGAGCACCAGTGCGCGCAGAAACGATACGATCTTGCTCTCGCCGGCAGAGAGTGCCGCAGGACGCTGCGACAGCTGGCGCTGAATGGGAAACGTGCCCACAAGACCGTGCACCCGCGCCCTGATCTCTTCGGAAGCCATGCCGGGGAAATGATACTGCAGCGGCAGCGCCAGGTTCTGAAATACCGACATGTTCTGCCACAGCGCGGCATCCTGAAACGCAAACCCAAGCCGCAGCCGCAGACGGCGCTCCTGCTCGCCGGAGGCTGCGGTGATGTCG
>PWMO01000013.1 GCA_003558175.1 Spirochaetaceae bacterium | reverse complement strand
TACATCTTCAACAGCATCACCCGGCAGGAAGTGCGTGACGAAGCTACCAACACCATCTCCTTCGTGGTGAACATCGTCGAACGCAACCGGGAGCATATCGAGAACATCGAGATCCGCGGCAACGACAAGACCGCAGACTTCGTGATCTACCGCGAGATTCCGCTGGAAGTTGGCGACATCTTCAGCGCAACCAAGATCCGCCAGGGCATGCAGGGCCTGGCCAACCTGCAGTACTTCAGCAATATCGTACCCGAGACACCGCAGGGCAGTGAAGAAGGGTTGATGGACCTGATCATCAACGTAGAAGAGGGCAGTACCGCCGATATCCGCTTTGGGGTTGCGTTCGGCGGCAGCGCGGACTTTCCGGTTTCGGCGCAGATCGGGTGGCAGGACCGCAACTTCCTCGGTCGTGGCCAGACAATCGGCGCCGAAGTGATCGCTTCGCCCATCAATCAGCGCTTCTCGTTCAACTTTCTCGAGCGATGGTTGTTCGGACGGCGCTGGTCCGGCGGGTTCAACTTTGTCGTAGAGCGCAACGTGCAGCGCAACGTGCTGCGCGACGAGAACTTCGACGGCGTGCCGGATCCCTTCACCAGCGAGGATGACTTCATCGACGCCGGCGGCACGGTGTCCAACATTCCGGACGAGTGGCTGATGGAGGTGGTCGAATGGAACATCTCGGTCGGCGCCAACACCGGCTACCGCTGGCTTACCAATATCGGCCGGGTGAGCGCGAGCACCTCGTTTCGAACCGGCATCGAGTACCTGACCTACGATCCCGAGGAGTATCGCCCACTGGACGCCAATATCCGGCGCAACCTCGACGAGTGGCTGTTTGTCAATCGCTGGGGGCTCTCGCTCTCGCTCGATGATCGGGATATCGCGTTCAATCCGTCGTCCGGCTATTATCTGAGCCAGGGCGTGACCTTTACCGGGGGATTTCTCTTCGGTACGCGTCACTTCATCCGTACCGACTCGCGTGCCGAGCAGTTCTTCACGCTGTGGGACCGGCCGGTTACCGATAACTGGCGCTGGAAGGGTGTGCTGGGGCTGCACACCAGTCTGTCGCTCATCTTCCCGCAGTTCTGGATTGCCGAGGACCAGCGAATCCCGGACAATTACGTCCGCGGCGAAGAAAACCTGGTGGCTCGCACCGGAACCACCGATCTGCTCTTCATTGACGGTATGTTCACCGCGCGGGGCTGGCCGCGGGAGCTCGACGGTAAGGCGCTGTGGAACAACTGGGTCGAGCTGCGCATGCCGCTGGCCGAGCAGGTGATCTGGCTCGACAACTTTATCGAGGCAACTGCGCTGTATGAAGAGCGTTCGGACATCGGAGATATGGGAATCGAGAACATGCGCTTCAGCATGGGAACCGGGCTGCGGTTTGTCATTCCGCAGTTTCCGATTCGCATCTACCTTGCCAAGCGGTTTCAGGTGGACAGCAGCGGCAACATCGACTGGCAGACCGGAAATCTGTTCAACCGCGACAACCGCCAGGGGCATGGACTGGATTTTGTATTCTCGATCGGCATGGAGCTGTTCTAACACGATATGAAACAACGAGCTTGGCTTTGAGCAAGAACGGAAGAAGATAGGGGAAACCATGAGGCGAGTTACCATTACAGTTGCGCTGTTGCTGCTGGCCGGCGGGATGGCGGCGGCCGAGCAGCTTACAACGGTGGCAATTATCAACATCGAGCGTGTCTACAACACTTTCTACCGCGATTCGCAGGAGGTGCGTGAACTCGAGCGGTTGCGTCGCGAATATCAGGACGAGATCGACCAGCACGTTCGCGAGCTGGACTCGCTTCGTCAGCGGCACACCATTGCGCTCGATCAGGACAACACCATCACCGCAACGCGGCTCGAGACCCAGATGGCGGACAAGGAACGCTTCATCGAAGATCTGGCCCGCCGCCGACGGTCGCAGCTCGAGGCGCGCCAGGCGCGGCTGCTTTCGGACAGTTTTCTCAACCGGATGCAGCAGGCAATTCAGTATGTGGCCGAGACCGAGGGCTACACCGTGGTGATGCGAACCGACACAGAAGGTCTGCAGTGGTGGAGCTCGACCGTCGACATAAGCGATAAGGTGCTGGCGCGACTGCGCGCGATTTCGCGCTGAGCCGGACATGTCCGAAATGACTCCCATGATGCAGCAGTATGCGCGCATCAAGGCCGAGCACCAGGACGCGATCCTGTTCTTTCGGCTGGGAGACTTCTACGAGATGTTTAAGGGGGACGCTCGCGAAGCGTCCCGCATTCTTGGGCTTACCCTGACCGCACGCAACGGCGTGCCGATGTGCGGAATTCCCTACCACGCCTCCCACAGTTACATAGGCCGGCTGCTGCAGGCCGGCAGGAAGATCGCCATCTGTGAACAGGTGCGCATGCCTGCGGGCGGAAAAGGTCTTGCGGACCGCGAAGTGGTCGAGATCGTGACTCCCGGCACCGTGGTCGACCAGGACTACCTTGAGGCCGCGGCCAACAACTATCTCGTGGCGCTCGGAGTGACTCGTGACGCCGTCAGTGAGGCCTACATCGATCTGTCGACCGGAGAACTGGCGGTAGCCGTCGCTCCGCTGTCCGACGCGGTGGAGTTCATCCGGCGCGAGTTGAGCCGGCTGGACCCGCGCGAGATCCTGCTGCAGGAATCGCTGGTCGAGACGGTGCCGCAGGCTGGCGCCGCGCTCGAAGAGCACGAACGGGTAGTGGTGAACCGCTTCCCGGACTGGAGTTTTGACGCGCAGCAGGCGCAGCGTCGGCTCCGCACGCTCTTCAGTGTGGCGACCCTCGAGGGGTTTGGTGTTCGCGACAACGGCCCCGAGCTGCACTGCGTCAATGTGCTGCTGGAGTACATCGACGAGACCGCCCGCGGTCTGATCTCGCACGTGCGCGATCTGCGCGTCCACCGCGACGAACAGGTCGTGATACTGGACGAGACCACGCAGAAGAACCTCG
>PWMO01000331.1 GCA_003558175.1 Spirochaetaceae bacterium | reverse complement strand
CTTGCCAGCCGGCGGATCGTGGCCTCAACAAATCCGAGTTCTTCAAGCACCGCCGTGACGTGCGGCCGCAGTGAGGCGATGTCCTGCTGCAGCAGCTCCACCATCGCCTGTTCGCCCTCTGCCCCCATCATCTGAAACACTCGCGAGAGCTTCTCCCGCAGTCGCGGCTCGGCGTCCTTCAGCTGCTCAACCAGCGCCTCAACCTGCCGTGCAGTACGTTTGGCCGCGAGCGCGGTGATAATCTCCTCCTGATACTCATCGCTCGTACTGAGCATGTCCGCAAGAATGGCGATGGATTTCGCCTGCTGTGACGCTCCGAGTCCCCGGATGGCGGAGAGCTTCACCGGCTCGACCTCGTTGGGGTCGGCCAGCAGCGAGCGCATCTGCTCCAGCACCGAGGCTGAACCGTGCGTGCCAAGCACCGCAGCGGCAGCCTCGCGGACCCGTTCAACCGGATCGCGCAGCAGATCGTGCGCCTGATTCAACGAACGTGTGTCGCCGTAGAGCTGGAGCGCCCACACGGCGGCAATGCGCACGTCGGGGTCGGCGTCGCCCGTCGCTTCGCGAATGGCCTTCAGATAGTCGCGGTTACCGGTGGCTGGGAGGCTCAGAATCAGAGAAGCGCGCGTTACCGCGTCGGGGCCTGAAAGAATCTCTTCTGCTCGCTTGTCGAACTCCTTACCCGCAAACGACGCGATCACGCCGGTGAACTCTCGCGCGTCTTCAGGCTGGAGCGTGGCGAGATTCTCCACCAGAAATTGAAGGCAGAACGGCACCTGAAGTGCGCCGATGATGCGCAGGGCGCTGATACGGACGGCGTGCACATGCTGCTCTCTGCCGTCGCGCAGAATCCGCAGCAAGGTCGGGAGCGTAGCGGATACGGGCAGCCGGCCGATCGCATTTTCCAGCGCCGGCCTGGCTGCGGCCTCCGGGTCCTGCAGCATTTCCAGCAGCACCGGTGCGCTGAGGTACGCGGCGGTGGCAGGCAGCCGGTCAAGGATCGCGGCGGTACGATCTGCGTCGAGCCGCCGGCGCCGCACGGCCGCAAGCATGGACTGCAGCACCTGCTCTCCGCCGTGTTCATAAGCCGCGTCGAGCGCAGTCATGAAAATCTCCTGGTGTATCGCCTGATCGCCAGTCAGATCAAGAGCCCGTTCCAGCAGCGGGTGCACGCGCTGAGCGTTGCCGGCAACCGTCAACAGGCGCGCCGCCAGCAGAAGGGATCCCGTGTTCTCCGGATTCAGCGAGTCGAGGAACTCCGTGACGTTCACCTCGCAGGCGTTTCGCAGCAACCGCTCCGTTCGCTGCATATCCTCGTGGTCGCCCGGATTCACCCGGCGCAAGAGGCGGTTGAGCGCTCCGGTGCGCTGCAGATGGGTGGCGGCAGGCAGCCGCAGTTCAAGGTTGGGATGATCCAGATAGCGGAAGGCGAGCGCCTCGTCTTCAATCGACTCAGGTTGCAGCAGTTCGATCAGGTGATACGCTTCGACCTCCGTCAACTCTGCGTCGCTGACCTGGAACAGGTCCGGGAAGTCGACGGCAATCCTCCGCCGCGCCTGCCGGCGCACCTCAAACACCGGATCGTGAAGACAGAGCCGCACCAGCCGCTGGTACAACCGCTGCCGGTCCGTATGCCTGAACTCGGCCGCAACCGTACGGCGCACCAGCCGATGCGCATCGTCAAAGGAGCTCCAGAGCACACGGTCGGTGCGCGGATCCTGATCGTGCAGCATGATCTTGGCGGCAAAATAGCGCACGGCCCACTCGGGATCCCCCGCCATCTCACGGATCTCATCGAGTCGGTACGACAGCAGCCGATGAGCAGCGGCGCCCTCGAACGGCTCGCCAATACCTGAAAGCGCGATTCGGCGCAATGGGAGAAAATCGTCGCTGTCGTTCAGCCACTGCAGCAGCATCGCGGCAATGCGCTTTCGATGCAACGCCGCGACAAAGCAGGTGAACAGCCCGCGGTCCGGGGCAAACTCAATCACGCGCGTGGCATCGCGCGAGCGACGGTGCCGCGACAATCGCTCGATCCAGAGGCGGTCAACCCCGGTGAGCTCGACAATGCGCCGGCCTTCGCGCCGGGCAACCCGCTCTATCAGCGACGAATGCAGCAGCAGCACCCCGTCACGGTAGCGGCCGCCGATCTCGGCTTTTGCTCGCTCCGGAGCCGCCGCCACCCTGGCCAGCCGACGTTTGAACAGCAGCCGCGAGCTCACGAGAAAGGTACCGGCGATGAGCGCCGACAGCGCCACAGCCGCCATGATTATCAGTAGCGCCACAGGAATCTGGCGCGAGAGTAAAACGATAGAAGGCATAAACACTCCTCTGGCTGAATCTCGGCGCGAGCCTACCGCAGCAGTTTGAGCACACGGAACACCCGGATGGGTTCAGCCTTGCCCTTGACCGATACGGGCTTGAGTTGCTCCACTTTGAACCGGTCACCGATGAGATCACGGGTCGCCTCGGTAATTACTACGTCGCCGCCACGCGCGACACCCTCGAGCCGGGCGGCCACATTGACCGTGTCCCCGATGACCGAGTAATCCATGCGTCGGGCGCTGCCCAAGTTACCCGCCACCAGGTTCCCGGTATGCAGTCCGATGCCAACCTTCAGCGACGACGCTTCGCCACGGAAGAAGCTCCGGTCGCGAGCGCCAACCCGTTGCTGCAACGCGACGGCACAGGAGACCGCGTTTACCGCGTCCTCTGTTTCGGAAACCAGCGGCACACCCCAGACCGCCATGATGGCGTCGCCGATGAACTTATCGATGTATCCGCCGTGACTGATGATAATCTCTACGGCTTCGCTGAAATAGGCGTTGAGCACTTCGATGATGTACTCGGGTTCCTTGGTCTCTGAGAACGCAGTATAGCCGCGAATATCGGCAAAGAAGATGGTTGCCTGCTTCTTGTCTCCACCGGGCCGCACCAGGTCCGGCTTCTGCATGATGGTGTCCACCAGCTCATTGGAGAGGTAGCGAGCGAACATATCCTTAATGACGCGGCGCTCTTCCTTGACAACCGAAACCTGCCCCTTCAGCTCCCGCTCGGCAGTCTGATCCGTAAACAGCAGGATCAACCCTTCGTGCCTGCCGCGCTTGCCGCGCAGCGGTGAGATGTTCAGCGAAAAATCCAACGGCAGCTTCGGCCGCTTGAGGATACCCTCCACCCCGAGCACCTCCTCGCCGCTTTTCTCCGCCCGCTCGATGACGTTCAGTATCTTGCCGTCAAGCCGGGACTGAAAGAGCTCGCGCACAGGTCGCCCAATGGACGCCTCATCCAGTTCCAGGCGCTCGGCAGCCACGCGATTGAAGTAGCGAAGCGCCCCGTGCTGATCGGTGGCGAGCAACAGGTTGGTCATGGAAGAGAACACGTTTTCCTGGTACCGCTCAAGCGCTTCAACGCGCCGCAGCTGTTCGCGCAGCTGCTCGAACAGCTCGCTGTTATGCAGCATGCCGGACGCCAGGCCGGCGAAGCTTTCGAGAAAATGGAATCGGGTGCGGTCATAGAAGAACGGCTCGGCGCAGTTTACCACCAGCACGCCGAGCTGAGCTTTCGGCGTGGAGAGGGGAACCACCAGCGCGCTGCGCATCGATGGGTGCAGCAGCGCATCATTGAAGTACGCTCGGCCGCGATCATGCACCACAACCGATGCGTTGCTTTCCGCCACAAACGCAACGGTCTCCGCGTCCGAAGGAAGCTCCCTGGGCACTTCCACTCGTCCCCGCCGCCGGACGAGGCGCAGCCGACCGGCCTGCGGGTCGAGATGGTCATAGAGGTAGATTGCCGCCAGGTCTGAGGCGGTTACATCAACGGACTGCTCGAGCAGTACCGATACCACCCCGGAAACGCTGAACTCGCGCGTGAGCAGAGCGCCCACGCGCACGAGCTCATCGAAGACCGGTTCCTCCGATGCACGGGGGTCCGTCTGCGAACCGCGCGAACCATTGTGTGGGTAATCGGTTGTCAGCGAACCTGCGGCTTCGGGCATTCCGTCCCAATAACTGCCACCCTAGAAGTAGTAGCGCAATCCAAGCCCCGCACCCCAGTCGGCCTTGGTTGAAGGGACGAGACCCAACCCCGGCGCCACTTCCAGAAACACATCGAGCGGAGCGGTGGGAAAGTGGTAGACCAGCCCCACCGGAATTCGAACGCCGACATACGGGTCATCGCGCAGACTGAACTTGCCGCCAATCCCTACGTAGACGGGGAGCGATCCTCTCTCCACGGGAATCAGGTCATGCATGTGGTAGAGGTAGCTCCCGTGCAGGTAGAAAGCGCCTTCGTCCTGGAAAGACCAGGCCACCGCCCCGTCTACGGCATGGGAATCGCCGAGCCACAGCTTTGCCGAGATTCCGGTGGGTTCACCCAGAATGATGCCCAGCCCGAACGGCCCTCGGTCGGCAAAGACCGCCGGAGTGAACAATACGAGCGATAGCAGAACTGCAAACACGGTCTTCTTCATCGAATTCCTCCTGCTGCATAGCATATCGCGCAATCGGTCGCATGCCAACAGGCGCAAATCTAAGGTGTGACAGCAGACTCCGGTACACGCAAACGCGGACGCCGAAATCAGTCGCGCCAGAAGTGCGGTGTGAAGATCACCAGGATAGTGAACACCTCAAGCCGTCCCGTCATCATGATGAAGCTCAGGTACCACTTGATGTAATCCTGGAAGAACGCGTAGTTCTCGGTAGGCGCTATCGCGCCGAAACCCGGGCCGATATTCCCCAGCGTTGCCAGCGCGGTGGTGAAGGACGTCACCAGGTCGTATCCGCCGGAAGCGACAACCAGCGACGTAATCAGAAGCAGAATGATGTACAGGAAGACAAACCCTGAGATCGCGTAAACGATGCTCTTCTTCACCGACTGCCCGTTCAATGAGATATGAAATACGCCGCGCGGATGTATCAGATACTTCATCTCGTGCACGCCCTGCTTCGCCAGTGTCAGTATACGGACGATCTTCATCCCGCCGCCGGTCGACCCGGCGCACCCCCCCAGAAACATCAGCGAGAACAGCACTGCCTGGGCTGCCGCGGGCCAGAGTGCAAAATCGTCGGTGGCGTAGCCGGTAGTCGTCAGAATACTGGCCGCCTGAAACCCGGCGAAGCGCAGACTCTCGCCGAAACCGGAATAGCTGCCGGCCTGCGTCAGGATCAGCGCAATCACCAGCGTGACAACGGCGTAGATACCAAAGTAGGCCTTCAACTCAGAATCCTGCAGCACACTCCGGAAACGGCCGGTCAAGAGCTTGTAATACAGAATGAAGTTAGTGCCCGCCATGACCATAAACACGGTGACCACGATATGCACGTACGCTGAAGTGTAGTGGCCGACACTGGCGTTCTTGGGTGAGAATCCGCCGGTCGCCAGCGTGCCGAAGGTGTGGGTTAACGCCTCGTAGAGGTCCAGGCCGCCAAGCATCAGCAGCACTGTCTGCGCAACCGTCAATCCGAGATAGATGAGCCACAAGATCTTCGCCGTTTCGGTGACCTTCGGTGTGATTTTGTCCACCGACGGACCCGGCGCTTCGGCTTTCATCAGCTGCAGACCACCGACGCCGAGCAGTGGGAAGATGGCCACCGTCAGCACTATGATTCCCATGCCGCCGAGCCAGTGAGTCAGCGAACGCCAGAACAGCAACGCTCTGGGAAGCGCTTCAATATTGGTGAGTATGGTCGCCCCGGTTGTAGTGAAACCCGACATGGTCTCGAAGAACGCGTCGACGTAGCGTGGAATCTCTCCCGAGAGCCAGGCAGGAACGGCTCCAACAGCGGCCGCTCCGATCCAGGACAGAGCAACCAGCAAGAACCCCTCGCGCGGAGCCAGAACCCTCTCGGTCCGTCGCGTGAGCGCGAATATCAGCGCTGCGCCCATCAGTACAAACACAATTGGGGTCAAAAAACTCCCGATCAGATCGGTCTCACCGTAATACCAGGCAACTCCGGCCGGCAGAAGCATGAAAAGCGCAATCAGCGCGAGCAGAATGGCGAGAACGCGCAGGACGAGTGCCAGGTTCATGGTGCGGAGAAGACCTCTTCCAGTTTCCCCACGTGTTCTTTGGCCGAAATCAGCACCACGTGGTCTCCCGGATGGACTACGTGCTCACCGCCGGGAATCACGTGCTCATCGTTGTGCGTGACCGCCAGAATCAGTGAATCGGGCGGCAGCTTGATCTCCATCACTTTCTTGCCGGCTGCCCGGCAGTTGGCGTCTACGGTCATCTCCAGGATTTCGATACGCCCTTCGGCAAGACTGTAAACGCTGGTGACCGCTCCGCGCCGAATGAAGGTAAGAATATTATTGACCATGGTCTGCTTGACGCTCACGGCCACGTCGATACCAAGGCTGGCTGCAACCGGAAGGTAACTCGACTTATTCAACAGCACGATCGTGCGACCGATCCCGAGCGACCGCGCATACAGCGCGCTTACCATGTTCAGTTCCTGATTGTCGGTGGCGGCCACAAGAAGATCGGCATGCGTGAAACGCTCCTCTTCAAACACTCCCTCGTCGGAGATATCTGCGTTGATGACAAGCGCCTCGGGAAATTGCTCCGCCAGCTGCTTACAGACGTCGTAGTCCCGTTCAACCAGCTTCAGGCGGCGCGATCTGTTTTGCGCGAACGCCGAAACCATCCGCCTCAGAGACGAATCGGAGTCCGGACGCTTGAGCAGGTAGCGTACAACTTCGCGTCCGACCTTACCCCCTCCGACAACTACAACCCGGTTCAGCTCACGCTTCTCTTTGCCGAGCCTGGCGAAGATCTTGTCGAAATCGGATTCAGTCGCGATGAGGTAGAGAGTGTCTCCGGCACGAACTTCGGTCTGTCCGGTGGGTATGGTGTAGCTGTTGTCCCGCAATACGGCCGCCACCAGAAACGTGGCCTCCATTGTACGGTTCAGTTCTTTCAGGGACTTGCCGGCGAAAACGGAGTCAGCGGTTACCGACACGGTCCGAATCTGGAACCGCGCATACTGAAACAGCATCACGTCGCTCAAGGCGCCGTACTGGAGGCTCTGGATGATGGCACGAGCGGCTTCCGTCCCCGGATTGACGATGTAGTCTATTCCGAGCAGGCGCCGCTCAGAGATACGCGCTGCTGAGTACTCAACGCTGCGGACCCGTGCCACCTTGAACCGCACGGAGAACTCGCTGTCGACCAGCGCGCAAGCTACCATGTTGACTTCGTCGGAGTTGGTGACGGCTATGAAAAAGTCGGCTCCGTCACACCCCGCCTGTCGCAGCACCTCAAGGTTGTTGCCGCCGTCCTGGATAACCATGCAGTCCAGGCGATTTGACACGTACGCCGCCTGTTCCCGATCCTTCTCAATCAGCACCACGTCGTGCTTCTCGTCAATGAGCTGCTTGGCGATCTCCGAGCCGACTGCCCCGGCACCAACTATGATAACCTTCATGAATCTCCCGCTAATGGCATACGATTCAAGCTGTTATAGCATCGCGACCTTGTTTGGTCAAACAGCAGCCGAGCGCCTGCAGACAGCTCCCCCGCCCGACCTCTAGTTCATTCCCACCGGGCTTCCGTTCAGAAACTGCGCATCGTGACGCGCGCTACAGATCCAGCATGCTCGAGATGTTGCGCCAGGCGAGATCGCGGTAGTGCAGGAAGTCGTCACGATCATCTGGATCGTCGATGTAACTGAGCAGCCCGTTGGCCTGTCCCAGCAGCAACTCGTGGGTTTCGATAAGCCCGTTCACAACTTCGAGGTCTTCGTCCGCTACGCCCGCATCGCCTCGCAACAGCTCGAGCGCGTCAATCGAAGTGCGCGTGAGCGCGATGGCTTCTTCGGTCAGGTTCCTGGCCATATCGGCTCCGTAGCCGCCGGAGGCGTATCCGTCCGCCACCGTGCCGAGCACCAGGTATGAGAAATAGATGTTTGAGGCGCTGATCATACCGAGCGCGTACAGCTTTGGGTCTTCCTCGGCCTGTACGCCGAAAGCCGGAACCAGCAACAGCGTCACTGCCACAAGGGTTAGTACCACGGTCTTCATCAGTGTACTCTCCTGAACGTAACTCTAACCGGTCGTGCCCCGAAGCACAAGGCGCGCCGATACCGTCGCACCGATGGCTGTTCGCGGTGCGACCTGGCGCAGCGCGACCTGCGGTTCGCGAAGGTGCGCGGTGGCAGGTGTGGTGTACCGCGCGGGTCTAGACCGGCACCTCTACCGTCGCCTGCAGCAGCTCGGGATAGTCGGCAGCCGCGCGCTCGATTGCGTCACGCCCGCCCATCACCACCACGGCTGCCGAGGCGTCGTTGGCGGCAAGCCGCTCGGCGGCCGCTCGCAGTCGTTCCGGGGTGATGGAGATCATGGCGTCGCGCTTCGCCTGTCGAATCTCGTCGCTGACCCGGTAGAGAATGCGCCGAAAGTTGACCAAGCCGCGCTCACCCGGAGAAAAGGGCCGCAGCTCGCCCCCCACGGTTCCCAGCACCGCCAGGTCGAGTCCCCGCTCATCAATGGCGGTGGAACTGAAGTACTCGAGCGCCGAGCGGAATGCTGCCAGCGTGGCGGAAATATGCGGGTCACGGTAAGAGCCAAATACAAACACCTGCTCGGCGCCGCGGCTCGAACCGAAGGCGCCGTAGGCGCCGCCCTTCATGCGGATGGTCTCCCATAGCGGCCCGGTGCTCATCAGGTGGCCCAGCAGGATCTCGGCGGTCTGCTGCTCGGTTCCGATCGGCGATCCGCGCAGCGCGCGGGCCACGTAGTTGACCTGTGACGGCACCACCAGCGACTCCATGCGCACCTCGTTGCCGGCCGCAAAGGGAGAGAGCGGACCGAGCGGCGCACCGCCCGGAAGTGAGGTTGTCAGGCGACCGATCTGTTCCAGCGCCGCCGGGCCCGCCGCCGCACCGCACGTCACGCCGATCTTGAGGCGCGCTCGATTGATCACGTGTTCGCGAATCGCGCACAGCGCACGGCTTAGTTCAGTGATTCCTTCTTCACCGGTACGCTCAACGAGGTAGAACAGCTGCGAGATGCCTTTCCACTGCTCGTCCACCGCTGCGGCCGGCGAGAGTGCCGCTGCGGCGCGGTTCATGCTGTAGGCGTGTCCCGATGGGATAACGGCCGACCGCATGTCGTTGCGCGCCTCGGTCACCATGTCGTGGATGCGCCGGCGATTGTGGAAGTCCGCTTCCAGCATGATTCTGGTGGCGAGACCTACGGCGTCCGGCAGCGCCTCTTCCAGCGCCTTCAGCCGGAAGAACAGCAGCGGCACCACCCGGTCGGGGTCATCCGCATGACAGCCGACTTCGCAGCGCGCCGAGAACGCACCACAACTGAGCGCCAGCTCGGTTGAGAGCTGATCATAGCTCATGCCGTGCAGCCCGCACTCGGTCACCGCGGACGTGAAGAACGGCACCGCCGGCATCAGCTCCACCGGCAGATCATCAAGGGCGAAGGCCAGATCGACGTAGACGATGCCGTTGGTGAACAGATCGTGACGGTAGATCTGCACATCTTCCAGCTGCGCTGCTTCATACTCGATGCGCTCGATCTCACGCGGAACGTCGGTCCGTTCGAGGAAGGGGATTCGAGCGACGTCCTGCGGTGAGTCAGGCGTCTCCTGGTACTCGGCGAGCCGCTGCTGCTCAGCCTCGATTCTGCTGCGCGTCGGCTCATCCAGTGATCGCTCGACCTCGTCCAGACGCGAGCGGTATTGCTGTTGCTCACGGGCGGCATGCTCGGGATCCGGTGTCACGATCAGTGTGCTGCGATGCGGGTTTGCCAGCAGGAAGCGATCGATGAGCCGTTCGAAGTAGCGCGGATCCGAGGCCGCCTCAGCCTTGATCTGCTCAAAATGGTCGTTGAAGCGCAGGCTTGCCTCGGGAGACGCGCCGTGCAGCCAGCCTCGCAGTGCCCGCCGCATCAGGCGCAGCCCGAACGGTCCACCGCCGCGGATCTCGCGATTGCGGAACTCCACCTTGCGCAATGCGCCGGTGATGATATCCCGCGGGATGCCTTCGTCACGCAGGCGCCGCAACTCTCCCAGTATCAGCTCCTCGATGGCTTCTCTGTGCTCAACATCGGTGCCGCGCATCCCAACCGAGAACACCAGCTCGAGCAGCTCAGTCTCAAGCCCGGTTGGCGCCGAGAGGTCCTCGCCCAGTTCAGACTCAACAATTGCTTTCTGCAGCGGCGACCCGGAGTGGCCCAGCAGAATCTCGCTCAGTATCGAGGCCGCCAGCACCTCGCGCTGCTCGGTCGCCGGACAGAGCAGCCAGTTCAGCGTTACCGACGATTGGCGTTCACACTGATTGGGGCTGTCTACCGGAAAAGTACGCTGCAGCTCACGCGGCGCGTTCCAACGAGGCTGCAGCGGTACCGGAAAGTCAACCGACAGCCGCTCGAACCGGCTCAGAAAGGTGTCGTGCAGGAACTCAAGGGAACGCTCGGTGGGGATGTTTCCGTAGAGGAAGACTCGCGTATTGGACGGATGATAGTAGGTGCGGTGAAACGCAACGAAGTCGTCATAGGTCAGCTCCGGTATGTGCTGCGGGTCACCGCCGGAATCGTTGGCGTAGGGGGTTTCGGGGAAGAGCGAACGATACGCCCATTCAGAAGCGATGGCGTCATGGGTCGAATAGGCTCCCTTCATCTCGTTGAGCACCACGCCGGTCAACTCCAGGTTGCCGTTGGCATCAAACTGCAGCCGGTGTCCTTCCTGCTGGAACATCTCCCGCTTCAACAGCGGAAAGAACACCGCGTCGCCGTACACCCGCATGATGTTGAAAAGGTCCTTCTCCACCGTGCTGCTTGCCGGATAGACGGTCTTGTCCGGAAAGGTAAACGCGTTCAAGAAGGTACTCATGCTGCCCTTGAGAAGCAGCAGAAACGGATCCTTCAGCGGGAAGTCGCGCGAGCCACACAGCACGGTGTGCTCCAGAATGTGTGCTACGCCGGTAGAATCCGGAGGCAGCGTCTTGAAGGCAAACGCAAAAAGGTTCTCCCGGTCGTCGTTCACCACGTGGTAAACCTCGCAGCCCGTGCCGCGATGGCGCAGCAGTATACCGGTAGAACGGTACTCCGGAAGCTCGTCGGTGCTGATCAGGTCGAATGCCGGATGCAGCTCTTGCGCGTTCCCTGAACTCATGAAGAAAGTACTCCTTTGCTTCGATATCTGTTGGTCTCTTGCGGAAGCAGGGCACTGCCTGGAATTACTCTTCTGTCAGCAGTGAGCCAAAATGTGGCGGACGCACGCCAGCGAATTGCGCGACGCGTCGGCCAGGAAGGCGTTGAAGTCTATGTCTGCGTTGCCGTCGGCCCGGTCCGATATCGTGCGGACAATCACGAACGGCACGCGGTTGACCGTAGCCACCAGAGCAACGCTGGCCCCTTCCATCTCCACTGCGTCACCCTGCAGGTCGCGCCGCAGGTACTCGAACTGCGGTGCGCCCGACTCCACCAGAAAGCGGTCTCCAGTCAGCACCCGCCCGACCACCAGCCGCCCTTGCGCCGGCTGATAGCGCCGTGCAATCTCTACCAGCGCCGGATCGGAAGCCAGGATCCGGTGCGGAGTGTACGGAACCTCGCCCAGTTTGAACCCCAGCGCGGTAGCATCGAGATCGTACTGCAGGCAGTCCCGCGCGACCAGGGTGTCTCCCGGCTCGATTTCCGGAGCGATGGCGCCCGCGAGTCCGGTGAAGATGACGCGGTTGGGCGGATAGCGGTCGATCAGGTGT
>PWMO01000358.1 GCA_003558175.1 Spirochaetaceae bacterium | reverse complement strand
GGGGACCGGGGTGTGCGGGGTGAGGTGAGTGGAGGAATATGTGCTATAGCCATTTCGCTTGAAATCTGCTCGCAGTGCTTGCAGATTTCAATGAAGATGGCAACGACATGTGTGGGGGGAGACAGTGGATTTGGTGCCGATGCGATACCTTGGGTCTGTATGCGGACATCGATTGACACAGCCGGCGCGAAGATCGACAACGGCGCATCACCCGGAACAGGAGGGAGACTCCCGGTGCGCCGCGCCTTTGTGCTGATCCGCGGCTCGCTGACGTGCGTCGCTCTGCTGCTGCTGGCGGCGGTGGTGGCTGCCGCGCCGGCGCAGGATGGCCAGCTTGATCGGGATGGCCAGCTTGATCGGGATGGTCAGCCCGGTCGGGATGGTCAGCCTCGCTATGAGATCACTTCGATTCGCTACCATATCACCGGGCGGACGCGGGAGTTTGCGCTGCGCTCGGTGCTGGATCTGGAGCGAGGGCTTGCCTTTGAGTCGCTGGAGGAGCTGGAGGAGTTCCTGGCCGACCAGCATCAGCTGCTGATAAACGAGCGCGCTCTGGCCGAGTCGCGCGTGGAATACCGCGTTCTTGACGAATCGGCACGCCCTGCCGCGGTCCGGGTTGACGTGTATACAACAGACAGCTGGAACATCATCGCGGTGCCGTTCCTGCGCTACAACTCGGATGACGGCCTGCTGCTGAGCCTGCGCGGCCGCGATTACAATGCGTTCGGGACACTGGAGCGGGTGGCATTTGACGTCGACTGGGATGCGGAGTACCCGGACGGCGGAATATTTGAGACCGATCGGCTGGACGTGATTGCGCGCTGGACGCTGCCGTTCGAGTGGCGTGGCTACGAGTGGCGCTGGAGCCTCAGCGGCGCGATGGCCCTGATTGATGATGCCGATAACCAGTATTCGGTTCGCAGTTCGCTGGGCGTGAAGTTTCCCTGGCTGTTCGGGCTGGACTGGACCGTTTCGTATCTGCAAGGCGTGGAAATACGGGGCAGCGATGCGGTGGATCCCTACTGGCTGACGTCGGGGGTGGGCGTCGCGACCAGCGTGGCTACACCGTGGCACCTTCCGACGATTGGCGCCATCGATTACGAGCCGGAGCTCACCCTGCGGCAACCGTACAGCACCAACCGGCTCACGGCGCCGCGGCGCGGAACCGAGGTGGAACTGGAGCATCGGCTGGTTGCGGGGCGCATCAACTGGATTGGGAACTTCCGTGACGGGAAGCTGGCCTCGCTGAGCAACGCCAATGTGGTCAACCTCTACCGGACGTTTGACGGCGGTGAGCTGAACGCGGTGGGCAGCATCATCGAGGCCGAGCTGCGCGGTTACGGCGCCTATTTTCCGGATGGGCGGCTGCCGATGGGTGTTTCGGGGCGGATCGGTACGTTCGTGCAGCCGGCGAGCCTTTCAGGGCAGCCGCGGGCGATTTCGACGCGCGTGCGCGGGGTGCGCCGCCGCGTGGACGGGGTTGAGCAGCTGCGGGGGGAGTATGGCGGGTATGCGAATGTTGACGCGGCGGCGCGGGTTGTACGCGTCAGGGAGCTGTTTGAGGGGCACCTCGGCGTGTTCCTGGATATCGGGGGAGCGAAGGAGTTTGACGGCGGCGCCTTCGAGCCCGATGACCTTCAGTTTGGGGCGGGCATCGAGGTATTGGCGTTTCCCCTGTTTACCCGTGCACTCTACATGCGAGCGTCGCTGGGCTTTGATCTGCGTGCCGTCATAGAAGATGAAACGGCGACTTCGGAGCGACGCGAGCTGTTCATCGGGATTGATCACCACTATTAGGCGGTGAGGCAGTTGTGGTCACTGGGGGCGGACGCCGAAGTTGTACTGCAGCCCGAGGAAGAACTCGAACAGCAGGCGGTTCTCGTCGCTCGGCTTGTAGAGGGCCGGTTCGGGTTTGGATTGATCGTCAAACGGGGGATCGTCGGGTACGGCCGTCACCTGCAGCTCGTTGAAGACCGCGCCCATCATGGCGCTGGCGGTGAAGTCCCAGGGGCCGATGCTGCGGCTGACGGTAGTTCCGAGACGGAAAGTCCACTCCAGCGGGCTCTCGTTCAGCAGGTGAATGTAGTGCGGTGCGTTGGAGTCGCCGAAGCGGCCGGGATGCCCGCGGTACTCGTGCCACGGGTTGGCGGGTGACTTCGACCCGGAGACAACAAACTCGGCCATGGCGTCCACCCACCACTGGTTGACCTGGTTCTCCCAGGTGAACATGAACGCCAGGTTATTCTCGCCGTAGAGATAGCCGATGTAATTGTCGCGATAGTCAATTGCATTCAGCGTTTCCTTGTAGGGAAACTCCACCGCGGGCCAGTAGGTATACTCGTATCGCTTGGTGCTGTAGTTGTCGTCGCGCACCGCAGTAGCGGCAAAGGTGTACTTGGTTGCTCCCGCGTGAAAGAAGCCGAACCTGCCGTGGCGCGTGTCGCGCGTGCCGCCGAAGGACCAGGCCCACTTCTGCGGGTGGCTGCGGTCCTGCGTCGTCAGAAAATTAAGATTGATGTCACCCATGAGAAACTGGAAGTAGGTCCAGCTGCCGGGAACGGTGTGGTCAACAAAGAAACCCATGTGGTTGTTTTCGTCGTCACGCTGTACCCAAGGAAAGTCGCCTTCGGTATTGAACAGTTGGGTGAAGTACATCGGCAGTGGACTGAGAAAGTACTCGGGGTAGAAGGTCTGGTTGAGATAGACCACCGACTCCTGAAACCCGACGCGCCAGTCGCCGAGCTTCACCCCGTAGACCTTGTAGTTGGCGCCGCGGTCGAGCGGGTCCCAGTGGTAGCCGATCAGGTCACCGTCGCCGTCGACCGGCGGCCAGGTGGGCGGGTCCTGTTCGACGTTTCCGTCGCCGGACTCCCACTTGTATACCGGTATGCGCTGCTGGAAGTTGCGCGAGTTGCGGGTGAGTTCGATCCAGCGGCTCTTGTAGAAGAAGAAGCTGTCCTCGTAG
>PWMO01000469.1 GCA_003558175.1 Spirochaetaceae bacterium | reverse complement strand
GGTTTCGGCGATCTACGCTTTGATCGTCAGCCTCGTGTTGTACCGGTCGCTCAATACGCAGAAGATTGTCACCGCTTTGCGTGACACGGTGTACGCGACAACGGGGATCATGATGATCGTCTGTACCTCGAGCATCTTCACCTGGGTCCTGATTCGCGAAGGGATACCGCGCATGATGGCCGCCGGTCTGCTGGGACTTGGCCTGCCGACATGGGCATTGCTGGCCGCCATGGTCCTGATTATGCTGATAGCCGGTACGTTCATGGACCTCGTTCCCAATCTGTTTATCTTTGTACCGATCTTTTTTCCGATAGCCGCCGGTATCGGGGTCGATCCGGTGCATTTTGGCGTCTTGATGGTTGTGACGCTGGCGTTGGGGCTCTTCACACCACCGGTTGGAACAACGCTCTTCATCTCCTGCCACCTTGCAAAGATCGGCATGGAGGATACCTACAAAGACCTCGTGCCGTTTTTCATTGGCGGAGTGGTGGTTGTGTTTCTGACTGCCTTTGTGCCGGCGTTCACGCTCTGGCTGCCGGGATTGGTCTTTGGTTGACGAGCGGACGAAGAGACGAGCGGACTGTGGAATTTTCGCCGCGTTGGGTGGTGAATCTGACTACAATTACCTGGAGGTGTGAAATATGAGCGTCTACGAAGAACTGAAGCAACGCGGGTTGGTCCTGCCGGCTCCTCCGGCGCGCGGTGGGGTCTACACCCCGGTCAAGCAGGTTGGCAACCTGTTGTTTGTCTCAGGACAGGGGCCGGTGCTCGACGGCGTGGCCAGGTACGTGGGCAAAGTTGGCGCGGAACGCAGCGTCGAGGATGGGCAGGAGGCGGCGCGCATCTGCATTCTCAATACGCTGGCCCTGGTCGAGCAGCACATCGGTGACCTGAACCGAGTCAAGAACGTGGTCAAGCTGCTGGGACTGGTGAACAGCGCCGACGGGTTTAACCGCCAGCCGGAAGTGATCAACGGCGCTTCGCAGTTGCTGGTCGATCTGTTTGGGGATCGAGGCTGGCACGCACGTTCGGCGATCGGCTCCAACGAGTTGCCGGGCGATATCACCGTCGAGATCGAGAGCATTTTCGAGATCTGACGTCTGATCTGCCGTCGGAAGCCGGTGCACGGTAGACCGAAACAGTGATAGTCCGGCAGTTTGGTACCCTGGTAGTCGAACGGTGGCCTGATGATTGACAACAACTGGGCGGCAGACAGAGATGACTTTCCCGTCGAGCTGGGCCTGATGCCGCGACAGCAGGTTGCACGCCTGCTGCAGTTTGACCCCGTGGTCATTATCCCGGTTGGAGCCGTGGAACAGCATGGCGAGCATCTGCCGCTCGATACCGACAGCTTCCTGGTGACGCAGATCGCTGCCGCCGCAGCCGGGCAGGCGCATCAGCAGGTGGCCGCCGTTCTGGCCCCTACGGTCTCGGTGGGGTACTCGGCGCATCATATGCACTACAGCGGGACACTCACCCTTTCCAGCGGCACGCTGATAGCGCTGCTGCGCGAGATGGTCGAGGCGTTGGCGCGGCACGGGTTTCGCCGGGTGCTGATCCTCAACGGCCACGGCGGCAACTCCGCGGCGCTCCTGGTTGCTGCGAGCGAGCTGCGTTCCGGAGGTGTCGTACCGGTTGTTGCCACGGCCGACTACTGGAACCTGATTGCCGGCGTGATTGCGCAGGAGCGCGAATCCGGCATCGGGGGGATGGGGCACGCCGGGGAGTTTGAGACGTCGTTGATGCTGCATCTCAGGCCGGCCGCTGTGGATCGCGAACGCATGGTTCGCACAATGCACACACCACGTGTCCCCGACGACAGCCTCGACCTCGTGCAGAAGGCGCCGTTTTCCATCCCGTGGGTCGTGCACCGTGACACTTCCAACGGGGTTATCGGTGACCCGCTTCTGGCAAGCGCCGCAAAGGGGAAACGCTTTTTTGAAGCTGCGGTGGAACGCGCGGCGCAGCTCACGTGTGATTTGCATCAAATGAAAATCGGAGAGTGAGAAGGATTCACAGAATGAAACAGGTGAAGAACGAAGTCGAAGGCGCCGGGACCTCCGGTAGCCCCGATGTTCTCGACGTGCTCGAGGGATTGATCCGTTGTCCCAGCGAGAATCCTCCCGGCCGGGAGGAGGAGGCTGCGCACTTTATTGCCGCGGTGCTGCAGGAGAACAGCATTGCGGCGGAGGTCATTCCGGTGGTGCCCGGTCGACCAAACGTTGTCGCCAGACTGAAGGGGCAGTCAGCGGGCAGGACCCTGCTCTTCAACGGGCATCTGGACACCGTACCGGGCGGCGCCGGCTGGTCCAGCGATCCGTTTGGGCCGGTCAGGCGCGACGGCAAACTGTACGGGCGGGGTGCATCGGACATGAAGAGCGGCGTGGCGGCGATGGCCTGCGCGGCGATCAAGCTCAAACGGATGGGCTGCCCGTTCCCCGGAGAGCTGGTGCTCTTTTTCAATTGTGACGAAGAAGGCCCCAACACCGGCATGAAGTGGTTCCTCACGTCCGGCATCACCATGGACTACGCGGTGATCGGGGAGCCGACCAGCCTCGATATCTGCACCGGTCACCGCGGCGTTGGCCGCTACCGTCTCCAGACCTTCGGCGTCGCCGGACACACCTGCTTTGTGCGCAATCCCGAGAACGCAATCTACCGCATGCTGCCGTTCGTGCAGTCGCTGCAAGAGCTTGGTCGGAGTCTGCGTCAGCGCAGCCACGAGTTCCTGGGCAGCGCGCTGCTCACCGTGTCGCAGATAACCGGCGGCACCGCGCCCAACGTGGTGCCTGATTCGTGCCTGATTGAGATTGACCGGCGCACGGTTCCGGGAGAAACGCGGGAGTCGGTGCTCGACGAGCTGCGGGAGCGGATCGAGACTGTGTCCCGGAGCACCGACGTGCGCTATGCGCTGGAGACCTACCTGTTTCTTCCGGCTACACACCTGGATCATGACCACCCGCTGGTGG
>PWMO01000011.1 GCA_003558175.1 Spirochaetaceae bacterium | reverse complement strand
GCACCCGGCGTGGCCGGCGGACGTGCTCGGCTGCCTGCCGCCAGGCTATCTCCCGTTACGCATCGCCGTTACCCTGGTAAACGCGTCCAGCAGCTGCAGCTTAATGATTGTCTCAGGTATCCAATCGCTGCTGGAGTGCTTTACCAGCACCGTCATCAGTTCGTGATAGCTGATCTTGAGGCTGCCCGCAACGGACGTTTGTACGTGCATGGCCGACAGCTCGTCAAACAGCTCGTCACAGATCACGTTATCGAGGCTTTCGCTGCCGGCGCGGTAGTGGCGATAGGCACTGCTTTCTCCGTCGGCAGGATGGTGGTACTTGTCAATCAGCATGCTGTGAAGGAACGCAGTTGCAAACTGCGTGAACGCAACCAAGCGGGCGTGTCTGCCGTCGGATACCTGCAACTGTTCAATCTGCTTCAGCTGTGCCAGACCATCGCGGACCCGTTTGACCGCAGTGCGGTAGCGAAAACGACGTACTCCCTCGTGGCGCAGATAGACGTTCTGTAACCCGTACTGGTAGTAGGTATAGATGCCGCTCAGGATTGTGTCGGCCGCCTCGTGGAACAGGGCTACGAATGCAGGATCCTCGGCAGGCTCGGTGGTGAAGCTGTCGGAGTACTCCTCGCTGAACGGTTGGCGTTCCGGCCCGGAAGCGGGGCGGTCGGAGGCCGAGGGTACTGGTTCGGGACGTTGCGGTTGAACAAGATGAAGCTGTATCAGCTCGTAGGCGTGGTTGATCTTGGTCATCGCATCATGCGACCATTCACGGCGTGCAGCGTTGAAGTCCGGGTGGCAACGCTTGACGAGCTTGCGATAGGCCGTGATGAGCTGTGCGCGTGTTGCGTTGCTCGGGAGGCGCAGGATGCGATACGCTGTGTTCAACGTCATGCGTTGACATTATAGTTGCCAATGCGGCCGGTAGACAAGCGAGCAAAGCCGCGGCGAAGGTTGCTCCGCAGGATGCTTCGGCGGTGTGTCGCCGACAACCTGAGACGTTTTCCATCCGACACAGTTCTGCCAACGAAGCAGACAAAATAACTGGAAAAGCAGCGAGCTATGAGCTACAATGTTTAAAAGGTCAATTACTCAAGAGGTGCAAGTGTATGGCAGTTATGAAAGAGCTCTTTGGTGCGTACAATAACAGTGAATTGCCGTCTGAAGGCGGGTACATTGTCAGTTCGTTTTTTGACGAGTCTTCTACCTACACCAAGTACGAGGTCACGTCGTACAATAACGTGAAGGATATCTTCGTCAATGAGGAAGGCATCACCTTTCAGGCGGACGGGATGAAGATCTTTGTGCTGGTGGAACCTTCCAACTACTCGAAAAAGCACGAAGAACCCACCTACCGTGACACCTTCCACAAGATCCCGTACCGGTTCAAAGAGGTAGAGGTTATCACTACGGCGCGCCAGGACCGGATCATGGTCGGCAAGGAGCCCGTGGTGAGCTACGGGTCATTCACGATTCTGAAGAGCCGTGGCAACAACTTCTCCTACATCTTCTACGACACCAGCGACCTGCTGCAGGCGATGAACGACTTCTTCATGAAGTCGCTGCGCGAAGATGCCCGCGTGCCGCGACCGGATGCCCAGAAGGCGGCGGAACTCATCGGTCAGCAGATGAAGAAGATCAGAGTCGACAAGATCTGAGACAACTCTCACGCGAGTCCTCAGGGAGTCTGCCACTCGCGCGGGCCCCTTCGAACGCGCCCGGATCAAAAGTTAGACGGGCGTCCTTCGCCCAAAGAGACGAGCGTCCCTCTGCAAACGGTTCCTCCCAGAAAAGAAAAGCCCCGGTTTCCCGGGGCTTCTTCATTCTGCGGCAGGTGTTGGATCAGCAGGCGTGCCTCCCTGTCTGAAACGGGGATGGCGCGCCCGGAATCACCGTGCCGTCGGTCAGCTCTTTGCGGCCGGCCGGTCGGCGAGGTATTTGTACTTCTCCCAGTTGCTGCGAACCGTCTTCTGCGCCTTCTCGTAGAGAACCTGCGCCACTTCAGGCTTGGCCTGCTTGAGCGAGCGGTAGCGGATCTCGTTGTACATGTAGTCTGCGAGCTCGGTGGACGGCTCCTTGGAGTCCAGCAGGAACGGGTTCTTGCCTTCGTCTTCGAGCATCGGGTTGTAGCGGTAGAGCGGGAACATGCCGCTGGTGACCGCGGCCTTCTGCTGCTCCTGTCCGAGCGCCATGTCGATGCCGTGAGCCACGCAGTGCGAGTAGGCGATAATTACGGACGGTCCATCATACGCCTCGGCCTCAAGGAACGCGCGAATTGTCTGCTGCCGGTTGTACCCCATTGCGATGCGCGCCACGTAGACGTAGCCGTAGGTCATCGCCATCATGCCGAGATCCTTCTTGGCAATCGACTTGCCGCTGGCGGCAAACTTGGCGATGGCGCCAATCGGCGTGGCCTTTGACATCTGGCCGCCGGTGTTGGAGTAAACCTCGGTGTCCATTACCAGAACGTTGATGTTGCGCCCGGTGGCAAGCACGTGATCGAGACCACCGTAGCCGATATCGTACGCCCATCCGTCACCGCCGAGAACCCAGACCGACTTCTTGATGAGGTGGTCCGCCGCGTGGTAGAGCTCCTTGGCCGCCGGCGAATTGTCTTTCTCCAGCAGCGACTTCAGCTCAACAACCATGGCCCGAACGGCTTCGATCTCGTCCGGGGTTGTCTGCGGACTGTCTGCCAGTTTGCGCAGCAGCGTGGCCGGAACCGACTTGGGCGGATTCTGGATCATGGCCTCAAGCTGCTCACGTGCGTACTCTTCGATCTTGTCTGCGGTGAGCCGCATGCCGAAGCCGAACTCGGCGGCGTCTTCGAACAGCGAGTTGGACCAGACCGGCCCGCGGCCGTCTTTGCGGGTGCTGTAGGGTGTTGTGGGCAGGTTACCGCCGTAGATCGAACTACAACCGGTGGCGTTGGCGATCATCATGCGGTTTCCGAAGAGTTGGGTGACAAGTTTGATGTACGGTGTT
>PWMO01000473.1 GCA_003558175.1 Spirochaetaceae bacterium | reverse complement strand
CGCGAAAGTCAAGATACCTGCCGGGACGCAAAACGACCGCGTGCTGCGGCTAAAGAACGAGGGGGTTCCCTACCTGCAGGACGCTTCGCGCCGCGGCGACATGTACATCAAGATACGCGTTGAGATACCGGCCAGGCTGTCGGGCAAGGCTAAGAGCTTATTACGCGAGTTTGCAGAGGTCGAGGGGGAGAACGGCGACCCGCAGCCGGTGCGACTTGCGGACCTGAAATAGCGTTCGGCGAACAAGACCCGCGGCCCATTCCGCGCGGCCCATGCTGCGCGGGAAACCCTGCGCCCAACCCGACACCGTGATCCGCGTCCCAGGAAGCACATGGAGAAGAATTGGCTCAACGGTATGGCGCTGAGGTTCGATAATGGAACGAGGAGAGAGCCGCCGATGAGACGTCCCCACGCTGTTCCTGTGGTCCTGCTGGTATTCGCCGTTTTCAGCGCATTTACATCCGCTGTCATCGTTGCCGCGGAGGAGCGGCGACCGATTCCGGAACTGGATCCGGACCAGCACTTTGACGTAAACGCGTACCACGAGGCAGACGGTTGGATTGTTTCGGATACCAACGGGGATGGATCGATCGACTACGCCCTCAAACTCGACGAGGATCTGCGCAAGGTCATGGAGGCGCTGGACTTCAGCAATGACGGCAGAATGGACAATTTCTATTTCTATCGCCGTGACGCGCTGATCCGCGAAGAGATTGACACCAATCACGACGGCCGGGTCGACCTCTGGGTATACCTGGAGGGTGGGGTGTACGTTGTCCGGTGGGAGCGCGACACCAATCACGACGGATACATTGATAAGGTTCGGGTCTATCGTTGACGGGAGACGCAAGTACCGTGACCGCCACGGCAGCTCAGCACCCGTAACTGTGAAACCGCTGCAATGAAACAGCAGACCTATGTTGGCTACCACTCGATTGCCGCGATCCTGAAACGTGACGGTACTTCCGGTACGCTGTACATCCACGGCGCCGGCGCCCGGACGGATGAACTGCGGAAAATCGCCAACGCTGCCGGGGTGAGCGTTGTTGAGGTCGATCAGCGCCGGATTGCCCGCCTGGGCGGGGCCGCGGCACGCAACGCCGTTCTGGTGGCGTCAGTCGCCGGAGGGCCGAGGTTACCGTTGAATGAAGCGTTGCGCCGGCTGACCGAGCGGCCGGCGGGCGCCCAGGAAGCAAGGACGGGAGATGTCGCGCGTGTCGTCCTTGCGCTCGACCACATCACTGATCCTCAGAATCTTGGGGCAATACTGAGGTCTGCCGATCAATTTGCAGTGGATCTGGTTCTCGTGCCGGGGCGGCGTTCCGCACCGTTGAGTGATGCCGTCATGCGCGCGTCGGCCGGTGCGGCAGCGACGGTGCCGGTGGTTGAAGTGGGAAATCTGGCGCAAGCGCTGACAAGGCTGAAAGACGAAGGTTTCTGGATCTACGGAGCCGACATGGACGGAGCGCCGGTTGACCGTGAACGACTGTCCGGCAGAGTGGTCCTGGTGCTGGGGAGCGAGGGAGGGGGGCTCAGTAAACTTGTTCGCGACCGTTGTGACGTCATGGTCCGTATTCCAACCGGGGGGAGCATAGATTCGCTGAACGTCAGCGTTTCGGCCGGAATCTTCCTCTACGAGATTACCCGGCAACAACAGCGATTCCGAAGCTGACTGCGGGCCTGGCGGCCGGCCGGCTACGCTCCGAAAATCTTCCCGCCGATATCTTTGCGACACCACGCGCCGCGAAACTTCACTTCCGGCACCGCCGCGTACGCTGCGTTCAGCGCGTCGAGGTGTTCACGCCCCATCCCGACCACGGTGAAGCAGCGCCCGCCTCCGGTGACCACCTTTCCCGACTTTCTGGCGGTAGCCGCGTGAAACACGAACACACCGTCGCGAGCCGGGAGCTGCTCGACCGCAACGCCGGTCTTATAGGAGCCCGGATAGCCGGCCGCTGCAATTACCACACCCACCGCGCTCTTGCCGGAAATCTCGATCGGAAACTCAGCCAATTTGCGCTGAACCATAGCCTCGCACAGGCTGCCGAAGTCACACTTCACCAGCGGCAACAGAACCTGGGCTTCCGGGTCTCCGAAACGCACATTGAACTCGAGCACCTTTGGACCGTCTTCGGTAACCATTATGCCGAAATAGAGCACGCCGATGTACGACAGCTCCTCCGCGCGAAGCGCACTGAAGGTTGGCTCGACGACTTCACTGCAGATGCGATTCCACGCGTCGGCTTCCAGCCAGGGAACGGGGCATACCGCTCCCATGCCGCCGGTGTTCGGGCCGGTGCTTCCTTCGTGAGCCTTCTTGTAGTCGGCACAGCTGGGAAGCAACGTATAGCTGACACCGTCGGTCAGGGCAAAAACCGAGACTTCATAACCGGCGAGGTGTTCCTCCACCACAAGGCTGTCCGACTCGAGCACGGTACGGCCGAACTCCAGCATCTCGTCCGTGTCGGTGGACTCAAGCACTCCCTTGCCGGCGGCGAGCCCGCTCTTCTTGAGGACCACGCGCTTGCGGCATTTGCGAATGTGTTTTTCAAAGTCGGTATAACTGGTAAACGTGCGGGCGGAAGCGGTTGGAATAGAGTTGCGCTCCATGAACTCCTTGGCGAAGGCTTTGCTTGACTCGAGCCGAGTGGACTGCAGCCCGGGCCCGATGCATGCAATCCCTTCCTGTTCCAGCGCATTGGCAACTCCAGCAGCCGAAGGTTCCTCGCCGCCGATGAACACCATGTTGACTCTGTTGTCACGGCACGCCCGCACAACTGCTGTGGTGTCGGTCGGGTTCACGTCTTGCAGGTTGGTTGCGATTTCGTCCGTGCCGGCGTTGCCGGGTGCCACGTAGAGCGCCGAAATCCGGCGGCTTTGCGCGAACTTGTGTGTCAACGCGTGTTCACGGGCGCCGTTGCCCAGTACGAGTACTCTCACTCAAATCCTCCACCGGATCGGGAGCTGCAGCCGTCGAGCAGTG
>PWMO01000440.1 GCA_003558175.1 Spirochaetaceae bacterium | reverse complement strand
GTAACGTCCAGATCCGAGATCTCAAGCAACTCGGCGGGGATCTCTTCCAGGAACGGCGAGGGCGAGCAGTCGATTACCTCGCGCATCACTTTGCGTCTGCGGCACGAGGTCAGGTAGAGCTTGCGCCGGGCACGGGTAATTGCCACGTAGAAGAGCCGCCGTTCTTCCTCGACGTTGGCCTCATTCTCTTCTACCGCACGCGCGTGCGGGATGATCCCGTCTTCCACTCCGGCCACAAACACCACCTCGTGCTCGAGCCCTTTGGCGGCGTGGATGGTCATCAGGTTAACCTTCCCCTTGTCGTCATCCTGATCGATGTCGTCGCGCAGCTGCAGCGTGATGCGGTTGAGAAACTGGAACAGGCCGGCGTCGAGGTTGTCGGGGTCTTTCTCGTAGGCGCGCAGGATATCGATGAACAGCTCGATATTGCGGTACTTCCACTTGGCCACCTTGTCGTTGCGCTGATACTCGCTCACCAGGTAGGACCAGTAGTCGATCTCGGCCACCAGCGCGGTGAGCGTCTCGGCCATGCGCTTGCCGGAGAGCAATTTGGGCCGGTAGCTCTCGATCAGGTTGACAAACTCTGCCAGGTCGCTGCGAGAGCGCGCTGAGACCGGCGAGTCGTCAGCCTGTACAACCGCGTGCATGGCCGAAAAGAGCGAAGCTTTCTGCGCCTCGGCCACCTCCTGCAGCTGCTCGAGCGTTTTGCGCCCGATGCCGCGGCGCGGCGTGTTCAGCACGCGCAGCAGGCTGATGTCGTCATCCGGATTGGCGCACAGCCGCAGGTAGGAGATCATGTCCTTGATCTCTTTGCGTTGAAAGAAGCTCTCACCGCCGGACATGCGGTAGGGGATGTTCTCGGCCAGAAACCCCTCCTCCAGGGTACGCGCCAGGCTGTTGGTGCGGATCAGCACTCCGACGTCGTGATACTTGAGCCCCTCGCGCATGGCGAGCGTCTTGATGCGGTCGCTGATAAACGCGGCCTCGGCGCGCTCGTCGGTTGGGTAGTAGAGTTCGATGGGAGAGCCGCCGGCCGTACCGGTCCAGAGGTTCTTGACCTTGCGGTTGGTGTTGTTGGCAATGACGCCGTTGGCGGCCGCCAGGATGGTGTCACTCGAGCGGTAGTTGCGTTCGAGCTTGATCTCCTGGTATTGCGGGAAATCCTGCTCAAACTGCACCAGGTTGCGGTAGTCGGCGCCGCGCCAGGAGTAGATCGACTGGTCGTCATCACCCACCACGCAGACGTTGGCGTGCTGCGCACCCAGCAGGTGCAGCAACCGGTACTGCTGCCGCGAAGTGTCCTGAAACTCGTCCACCAGAATGTAGCGGAAGCGCTCCCGGTAGCCCTCGGCAACCTCGGGGAACTCGGAGAGAATGGTGATCGGCAGCTGAATCAGGTCGTCAAAATCGAGCGCGTTGTAGAGCTTGAGGTGCGACTGGTACTCGCGGTAGAGCGATTCGAGCGGCGCGGTCTGCGCGTCCCAGTCGCCACTGCCGGTTTTGATGCGCGAGAAGGCGGTCAGCGTGCCGAACAGGTCGATTGACTCAAGCGAGAACTTGATCTCGCGCGCGGTCTCTTTCAACAGCGAGATCTGGTCGGCGGTGTCGTAGATGGTGAAGTTCTCGCGATAGCCGAGACGGGTGATCTGTTCGCGCAGAATCCGCACCCCGAAAGCGTGAAAAGTCGAGACAATCAGGTTGGGCAGTTTCTTGTTCAGCAGCGCCCGGATGCGCTCGGCCATCTCACGGGCGGCCTTGTTGGTAAACGTCAGCGCCAGGAGCGCACTCTGCGGAATGCCCGAGCCGAGCATATTGGCGATTCGGTAGGTAATGACGCGGGTCTTGCCCGATCCGGCGCCCGCGATAATCAAAACCGGGCCGTTGATTGTCTCAACGGCCCGACACTGTTCCGGGTTGAGTTCATCTCGGTAGTTCAATCTCACGGCAGCAACCACACCACAGGCTCGTACCGGTTGTCAAGCGCCTCTACTCGTTCAGGAAGACCAGTTTTCTACCTGGAGTCCGGGTACGTGCTGGAAGTGCTTGCCGTTGTTTGTGACAAGAACCATACTGTGGGTGAGCGCGGTTGACGCGATAATCAGATCCATGTCTGCCACGATGCTGCCGGTCTTCTCGAGGGCCGCTTTGATATGTCCAAACGTTTCGATGATTGCCGGCGAGACATCAATAATCGGAAAGACTTCCGCTATCCTCCGTACCCGAGCCATGTTCTGCTCTTCCCGTTGAGATTTTCTCGCTCCATACACGAGTTCCCCATAGGTGATCACCGATATCGATTTCGGATCATTCAGGCGCTTCCCAAATGCGTCGATAACTGCCGGCGTGCCTTTCAGGCTGTAGATGATGATGTCCGTATCAATCAAATAGTTCACGGCTTGAAGCGAATCTTGGCGAGTCGTTGCGTCTGTCTCGGATGCTCGCCACGATTTCTTCCGCGGAGCGATCATCTTCCCAGCTCCCGCATAACTGCAGGAACTCTTCCGTGGGATTCACGTCCATTGATTTCGGACGAGCGAGGTATTTCTCAAGAATGTAGATCACTTCCTGACTGATTGAACGCTTCTCACTTGCGGCGCGGTTCTTCAGCGATTGGTACAGGCTATTGTCCATGTCACGTACCTGCAGATTGGCCATTTCGATCCCTCGCTCTCTGCATGAATTATACATCGTGTTTCATGCGCGATCAACACTTGCCGGCGCGGCATCCCGGCAAGCCCGCATTACCCGTCGCCCTCGGGCACTTCGCGCTTGCGCAGCAGGCTGACGTACAGCGGACCCCGGCCGTCGGCGCTGTCCGGCAGGACGTGCACGCCGTGCCGCGTCGGATCGCCCCACGGCAGCTGAAGCTCGCACTGTTCCACCCGGCCGCGCCGTTTGCGGAACGCCCTGGCGATCACCGCATCGTTCTCCTGCGGCGACAGCGCGCAGGTGATGTACAACACGTGGCCCCCGGCCACCAGCGC
>PWMO01000414.1 GCA_003558175.1 Spirochaetaceae bacterium | reverse complement strand
ATTTGCCGCAAGCGGCAGAGGAGGTACCGTGAAGATTCAGATTCTGGGGCCAGGATGTGCCAACTGTGAGAACCTCGAGAAGAACGCACGACAGGCTGCGCAGCAGCTCGGCATCGACGCAGTCTTCGAAAAAGTCACCGACCTCAATGAGATCGTAGAGATGGGCGCGTTACGAACTCCAGGCCTCGCGGTAGACGGCAGCGTCAAGAAGTTCGGCAAAGTGCTCACCACTGAAGAGATCGCCGCTGTTCTCAAGCAATACCTCTGAAGACGCGGCCCTCAGGCGGAAGCTTTGCAGGCCGGCGCCACAACGCGGCTCCACGTACCGGGCGTCCGGGACTCCGGCCCGCGCACCCGCCGGCGCCTTTCAGTGTATGGAGTAACAAGTGAAACAGTGCCGTCCCGTTCAATCGGGCACCACCACCAACGCCTCGCGTGACGCGAGCTCCTCCTCCGCCGGCTCGTTGCGCGCTTTCTGGTCACGACTCGGTGCCGATCCGCGCAATCGACGCCTCGGCGTGATTGGGTTACTGTTTCTCATCGCCTACTTCGTGCCGTGGTCGTCGCCGCGGATTGCCACCGCGGTACACGAAGCGTTCCTCATGGCGGGGTACTACGCTCGCGAGCACGTACTGCTGTGCCTCATTCCGGCGTTCTTCATCGCCGGTGCGATCACGGTCTTTCTCAATCAGCAGGCGATCATACGGTACCTCGGACCAAGCGCACCCAAACTACTCGCCTACGGCGTGGCGTCCGTGTCGGGAAGCATCCTTGCCGTCTGCTCCTGCACCGTGCTGCCGCTTTTCAAGGGGATCTACCGCAAGGGTGCCGGGCTGGGGCCTGCCATAGGGTTTCTCTACTCGGGGCCGGCGATCAACGTTCTGGCGATTGTGCTCACCGCGAAGGTACTTGGATTGCAGCTTGGGATCGCACGGGCGGTCGGTGCCGTCCTGTTCGCGATCGTCATCGGTATCCTGATGCAGTTGCTGTTCCTCAAGGAAGACACCGAACGCACTACCAACGCAGCCATGTTCGAGAACCAGGACGAGGATTCCAACCGTTCGCTTCCGCAGACCGCCATGCACATGGCGTCGATGGTCGGCATCCTGGTGTTTCTCAATTGGGCTCCGTCGGGCGGAGAAATCGGCTGGTGGGACGCGCTCTATCGCTGGCGACTGCACTTGAGTGGCGCGTTCTCGCTGTTGCTTCTCTATTCGCTGCTGCGCTGGTTCCAACGGAGTGAACTGCGTGAGTGGGTGGTTGCGACGCGCGACTTCGCCGTTCAGATACTGCCGCTGCTTTTCGCCGGAGTAATGGTTGCCGGTTTTCTGCTGGGTCGTCCCGGAGAGACCGCCCTGATTCCGGAGGCGTGGATCGCCGCCCTGGTAGGCACCAACTCGGCAGCCAGCAATATGATCGCTGCCGCCTCGGGTGCCTTGATGTACTTTGCAACTCTGACCGAGGTGCCCATCATGCAGGGACTGCTCGGCGCCGGCATGCATCAAGGGCCGGCTCTTGCGCTGCTGCTGGCGGGACCTTCCCTTTCGCTTCCGTCGCTGCTGGTAATTGCGGGTGAGCTTGGTGCAAGAAAGACCATCGTCTACGTATTGCTGGTGGTGGCTCTCTCTACCGCCGCCGGAATGGCCTACGGAGCCTTCGTGGCACGCTGACCGTTCGGCGCGGAACGGCTTGACGGCCGGCCGTTCGGCTTGACACGCCAACCCGTTCACCATAGGCTGACGCTATACACAGAACGGGTACGGTTAAACGATTGCTACACACAGCGGAGTTTTTCAAAGCGCTGGCCGACGAGACAAGACTACGGATTATCCATCTGCTGCTCGAGGCCGATGCGGAGTTGTGCGTTTGCGAACTGGTAGACGCACTGGGACTTCCACAGTACCAGGTGTCGCGTCACCTCGCGGTGCTGAAGAAGGCGCGACTTGTGGCATCTCGGAGAGACCGAACGTGGACCTATTATCGGCTTGCACCGAAGGCATCCTTCCAGGACGACTTGCGGCGCCTTCTCGCCCACTGGAGCGCGGAGCCTCGATGGGAGGAGGACGCCGCCATGCTCAGGCAACGGCTCAGCCTGCGCGCCGATGGGAGTTGCGTCATCGGCCGCATGAGCCGGAACCCCCGCGTTTTGACAGGAGATACTGATGAACAGTGAACAGGCGCTGCCTGATCGAACAGAAGTGCGTCGCGTTGCGCGATCTTTTGCAACGGCGGTGGCTGATACCCCGGTGGTTGTAGAGTATGGTGGCGCGATTGAGGCAGTTCGTGCAGACGAGACGGCGATGAAACTGCTGCGCCAGATCGATCAGGCACGACGGGCCCTGAACGTGGCCGGAGCGTGGAACAACGATGGATCACCCGAGCGGCAAAGGGTAACCGAGCTCGAGCAGGCCATGCAGCACCACGTTACGCTGCAGCGCTTCTTCACGGCACAGAATGAGCTCGTCGAGCGCATGCGTGCTCTGAATATCGAGTTGAACGAACCGCTGGGATTTGACTTCGCCGCCATGGCCCGACCCGCTTGCGCCTGCGGAGCATGACAGCGCATTCGCACCAGGCAGGAGAACAAGTATGCAAACCGATGCCTTGACCGAGAGCACAAAAGAGTTCGTCGCCGCGCTCCTTGACGACCCCTCGGTAATTGAGTTTCGCAGCGCCGCCGAAGCGCTGGATACAGACGAGGAGTTCGTAGAGCTGCGACACTCATACGAGAAGACGGTCGAGCAGTTCCGCCGCAAGCAGAGCGACGGCAGCCTGGAACAGACCGATATTGAGCAGCTGCGCGAACTGCAGCACAAAGTGAACACGCACCCGATCGCGCAGCGCTTTATTGCCGCGCGCGACGAGGTTGCCGTCCTGGTTCAGGAGTGCAATCAGGAGATTTCGCAGGTGCTTGGGTTTGACTTCGGGTCAGTGGCGGGCCCACGCGGCGGCTGCTCCTGCTGACCGCCGGCCTTCGCGAACGGCCCCGCT
>PWMO01000372.1 GCA_003558175.1 Spirochaetaceae bacterium | reverse complement strand
TGAGACGGCGCAGCTGGCGCACGTGGTGCTGCCGGCAAAGTCCGGTCTTGAGAAGGACGGCACCTTCACCAACACTGAGCGACGGGTCCAGCGGCTGACTCCGGTGATCCCGTCACCCGGGAACGCCCGCGACGACTGGAGCATTTTCTGCGATCTGGCCAGGCGAATAGGCGAACGGCTGGGTAAGACCGGCATCAATTACGATTTCGCCGATTCTTCAGCGGTTGCCGACGAGATCGCCAGTGTCTCTCCGATTTACGGCGGTATTTCGTATGACCGGCTCGGGACCAAGGGGCTCATCTGGCCCTGCCCGGACAAGAACCACCCGGGGACGCCTATACTTCACACGAAGGAGTTCAAGCGCGGCAAGGGCCTGTTCGTGGCCGTACCGCCGGAGCTTCCGGTGGAGCGTCCGGACGAGGAATATCCGTTTGTGTTGAGCACCGGACGGGCTCTCTATCACTACCACACCGGAACCATGACGCGGCGCAGCGCTCCGCTTCACTGGCGCGAGCCCAAGGGTTACGTCGAGATCAGCGAGCAGGACGCCGAGGCGCTGGGGGTGATGGACGGCAGACCGATCTATGTCGAGAGCCGTCGGGCACGCGTGCGCGCAATCGCTCGGGTCACCGACCGGGTCCCGCCGGGAATGGTGTTCATTCCGTTCCACTTCCGCGAGGCTGCGGCCAACCTGCTGACGCATGACATCAAGCTGGATCCGACGTCCAAGATCCCGGAGCTCAAGATGTGTGCCGTCCGGCTGGAGAATCCGGCCGCCAAGAAAAAAGCGGCCAAAGCCGCTTCGTAGCGCACTACCGGCAATTGTCGCGGCGCCGTCATTGTACGGCGCCGCCGGTATTTCAGTACAAGAGGAGGCTGTATCGACATGAAACAACTGACACACCGGCGCCTGGCCTCGATAACCGGGTATCTTGTTCTGGGGGTGTTCACCTACATCGTCTACGTGGGTGGATTTGTGGTGAGCCTTGCTCACAGTCCCCTGGTCATTGCGGTGCTTGGTATCTGGCTGATCGGCTTGACCTATGAAGCGGTCCGTGAGTGGAAGTCCGCCTACTCGGCCGACAGTGAAGAGCAACGGTTTGACTTTCCCAAGGATACGCTGAGTCTCCTATCGGTGTTCGGTGGGGCGATGGCTACGTTCAGCATCAGTTATGGTCTTGGGCACGGCGCGGTTCTTGCATCGGGCCTGGTGGGACTGTTTGCTGGTGTAGTCCTGAAACCGTATGGAGTTCCAATTTACTGTGGAGCGTTCGTTGGAATGGCGTCGCCGGCGGTCTTCGGGTATCCCGGCATCGCGCTCGCGGGCGCTATCGGCGGTGGCGTCTTCGTACTCGGCAAGCACGTGTTCAACGGCTTCGGCGGCAAGCTGGGTACGATTGCATGGTCAGGCTGTGTGTTTTCCGCACTCCTTATGCGGCAACCACTGCTGACCGGGACGGTCCCGGGATGGGACGTCGGCTGGCTGCTGATCATGTACTGCGTGTTGGGAGCGCTGGCAACGTTCATTCTGAGCGTCTGGTTTGGTCAAGGGCCGGTCGTTGCATCAGCCATGGTTGTATTGGCTGCTGGTCTGCTGCTGCCCCCGGTCTACGGAGCGGAGGTTGGAGGCCTGCTGGCGATAGGGGTGACCTGTGCGAGCTACGCCGGAATGAGCGGCACCAACCGCTTTGAGAAAGCCTACTGGATGATCCCGGCCGGGGTTCTCTGCGCCTTGATAATCATGT
Organism: Spirochaetaceae bacterium; assembly: GCA_003558175.1. GTDB lineage: Bacteria > Spirochaetota > Spirochaetia > DSM-27196 > PWMO01 > PWMO01. Next base: position 1,252 of record PWMO01000372.1, on the reverse strand, counting down.
TTACGTCAACTTTCATGCAGGGTGGCGGTGGAAAGCTTGGGACGACAGCGTTTGGGGCGGTGATCGGCGTGCGCGGCTTGATGGAGATCGGTATGCACATCCAGCGCAAGCTGGGCAAGGTGACCGAAGAGTCGGAAGCGGCGGCAAGCTAGACTGGATCTGCGGCCGGGCGCCGCCTATCCCGCGGTAGCGCGGGATGAAGGAGGGAGTGTGCAAGCAACAGTTGTCTATTTCAGCGTAAGCGGCAAGAACGAGCAGATGGCAAAGGCTCTGGATCGGGATTTGCGAGAAAAGGGGCATAACAGCGTGCTGGTGTTTCTCAAGCCGCGACGTCTTGTTGGCGTTATCGGCAGCGTGCTGCTTTCGGTGTTCAGCCGGCCACTGGAGTTGTCTGAGGACTACGGCGCGGTGGAGGGTGACCTGCTGGTGCTGGTAGGACCGGTTTGGGCCAGCTCGATCAACCCGGTGACGCGCGCTTTCCTGAACCAGTTGAAGGATCTGGGCGGGATGCGCGCGATCAACCTGGTGTGTGGGTTCAGTCCGCACCCCAACGTTGTACGCCAAATCAACCGCAAGCTCAAGGAGCATCACGCGGGCAAGATTGTCTCGCGCCCGGTTCGGCTGCGTGACATCGACAGTTACGACAAAATGATGGCGCTGTCCGACGAGCTGATCAAAGAGGTGACACAGACTTCCGCTGAGTCCAACGCATAGACACGCCACGTTTGCCGGCGGCATAATCAAACGTGATGAATCTGGAACGCTACTCCCGGCAGGCGCGCTTCTCCGGCGTGGGCGCCGCCGGGCAGCAACGCATTGCGGCGGCGTGCGTGGTGGTGGTCGGGATCGGCGCGCTGGGAAGCGTATCGGCTAACGTGCTGGCGCGTGCCGGAGTAGGGTCGCTGCGGCTGATTGACCGTGACATCGTCGACCTCTCCAACCTTCAGCGCCAGGTGCTGTTCAGCGAGCAGGACGCTCGAGATGCCCGCCCCAAGGCGCTGGCGGCGGCGGAGTTCCTGCGCCTGGTGAACTCCGATATCGATATTGAGGCCGTGGTGCGCGAAGTGGACGCGCAGAGCGTTGAGCAGCTGATTGCGGACGCCGACGTGGTAGTAGACGGCAGCGACAATTTCGAGCTGCGCTACCTGCTGAACGACGCGTGCGTCAAGCACGGCATTCCCTGGATCTACGGCGGGGCGCTTGGCGCTACCGGCACTACGGCCACCATCGTGCCGGGAGAAACCGCGTGCCT
>PWMO01000253.1 GCA_003558175.1 Spirochaetaceae bacterium | reverse complement strand
CTACGCGCTGCGCCCGTGGATCGACAGTGCCTCGCAGAGCGCGAGCAACATTGAGCTTGCCACCGGCGTACGCACCTTCCTCCGTGCCCAGGACGATGCGGGTCTTGCCGACGGCGGCGGGCTGCTGTCCCCGCTGGTGCTTGAAGACGGCAAGCGCTACCTGGGGACTGAGATCGACATGGCGCTGCGAGCGCGGCTGCTGCCTGATGCGGGCGCGGCGCTGACTGCGGGTGTGTTCGTTCCGGGGGGCGCTGCAGATGACGCTGAGGCGGAGTTCCTGGTGCGGCTCGAGGTTTCTCTCGGCCTATAGGAGAAGTGAAAAATGAAACAGAGAGTTTTGGCTATAACCCTGCTGCTGCTCCTCCTTGCCGCAGTGGCTGTGGCTGCACAGCAGACCGCTACGGTGCGATCGGTGACCGGGAAGGTTGAATACCGCAGCGCGCCGACTGAGGCGTGGCAGGCGGCAACGGTGGGTACCGAGCTGCCCCTTGGAACTACGATCTCCACCGGGTTTGGGGCGCGCGCAACGCTGGAGTTTGGCTACTCGACGCTGACGGTCGAGGCGCTCAGCCGCCTGACGCTGGAAGACCTGATGGAGCGCGAAGGCGTGGTCGACACGGACCTGATGCTCAACGTTGGGCGGGTTCGCGCCGAGGTGCGCGACGCTGCCGGGCTGCAACAGAACTTCCGCCTGCGCAGTACGCAGGCAACGGCCGCAGTGCGCGGGACGGACTTCATCTTTGACGGCGTAAACATCCAGGTGCTTTCGGGCATGGTGACCATGCTGAACCGCTTCAACCAGGGGAGCAGCGTAGGCGGCGGCGAACGCTCGTCCGACGACGATGAGCAGCGCCCACCCAGCGGTGGCGACTTCCTCGAGCAGCAGCTCACGGTCAACCCCTACGCCCCCGGCAGCGACGAACGCCCCACCGGTGGCACCGACGACGAAGGCCCCCGAACCGGCACGCTGGTGTTTACGTATTACGAGTCTGAGGTCATGGAATGATTGAAGTGAGGTGCTGGGACATGGAAGAATCTATAGTGAAACGAGCGACATCGAAGTCGCTGAGGGTTCTATTGGCGGCAGCCGCTCTCCTGGTAGTCCTGTTGACCGGCTGCTTCAGCCCGCTGCAAACTGAAGAGACCGGCCTGGTCATTCCGTTGGGGAGCATTTTCGCGTTGGAGCCAATGCCTGGCTACGGTTACGCGATGGATATCTACATCTACCAGGCTTCGGATGTGAGTCTTGTCGACGATGTGATTGAGATATCCGAGGGAGCTGTTCCCGTTCGCATTGGCGGGCAACCGTTTTACCGCATTAACACTGCGGATTGGCCCATGTTTGAGGGTGGCGGTACTTCCGTCGTTGCACGCGAAGCAATTGTTCCGGCTATTTCTCCCGGTGGTCCGTACGTGTTGCACATCAGGTTAGTCGTGAACGGTGAGGAAACTGAGTCGGAATACGCAACGATCGGTGATGACGGTTCTGGATCACTATCACTGGTCACTTTTTCCGTTGAAGCAGGTAAAACGACGGTACTTCCCGACAGCAGTATTCGCTATGCGATGCCGAACTGACGACAGAGCCGATTGATTGAGCGCGCCAATCGGCGCGCGCTCCTGCCTTACCCCAAGCCGCGCCTCCGTCTCAGCGGACTCACTCGAACGTCTCGCGGGGCGGGTGCGTTGGTTTGATCTTTTGTTTTGCTGTGCGATAGTATGGGCCATCACGAGGCAGAAACCGGAGACGTTTGGTGCAAGCAGAGGCCGACTCGGTTACTATCAGTCTGGATGAAGTTCGCGAACTCGCGTTGGGCGCACTCACGGTCAGTGGCGCGGATCACGATAATGCGGAAGCCGTTGCGGATGTCGTAGTGCAAGCGGAACGTGACGGATGTGCGAGTCACGGCTTATTTCGTATTCCCGGATACTGTGCCTCTCTCAAGAGCGGGCGAATCAACGGGAACGCTGTGCCCCGTGTCGACACGGCACGCCCGGGAATTGTCAGAATAGACGGTGATAATGGTTTCGCCCCGCTTGCTGTAAAACGGGGCCGTCCATTTCTGATTGAGAAGGCGAGACGATCGGGAATCGCGGCTCTTACGATCTGTCAATCGGCTCACTTCGCTGCATTGTGGCCCGATACGGAGCCGATAGCGGACGCCGGCCTCGTTGCCGTCAGCTTTGTCAACTCGCGAAGTACCGTGGCCCCTGCCGGAGGCAAGAAGCCCGTTTTTGGAACAAACCCGATGTCCTTCGCTATACCTCGTGGCGATGGGAAGCCTCCAATGGTATTTGACCAGGCATCGTCGGTCATGGCACGAGGCGAGATCATGATTGCCGCTCGGGAAGGAAAGGCAATCCCCGAGGGTGTGGGGCTCGATCGGCAAGGCCGCCCGACTACCGATCCCGCAGCGGTGCTGGATGGTGTCCAGCTGGCCTTCGGGGGTTACAAGGGTGCTTCGATCGCGATGATGGTCGAGATTCTGGCTGCCGGTCTGTCGGGCGGGGAGTTCTCATTTGAGGCCGCTGACAATTACACTGCTGATAACGGGCCGTCGAAGGCCGGCCATCTGATTATTGCGCTCGATCCGCAGTTATTTCACGATCAGTTCTCCGACAGGGTGGAGCTGCTCTTTCGTACGATGCTTGCCGAGAATGGGACCCGCTTGCCGGGCGATCGTCGACTCCAGTACCGGCAGCGCACCCCAATCGAATGTGTCAGCATACCGAGGCCACTCTACGAAGAGATCATGGCCATCGTTTCCAGAGGTTAGCATGCCGCACAGATGTGCGACTGAACCGCACCGCGCTGAGCGTCAGAACTGAACTTCGGTTCGGTCGTGGGCGGGAGGCGGTGTCGGGGACAGGGCTGAGACCTCGTTGAACCAATCCTCGTCCAGTTCGAGATCGACCGCTGCCAGAGACGCCTCGAGTTGATCCAGGTTTCGAGCACCGACGATTGGTGCCGTTACGGCATCGTTCTTCAGTACCCACGCTACCG
>PWMO01000470.1 GCA_003558175.1 Spirochaetaceae bacterium | reverse complement strand
AGGCCTCAAGTGGATCCGTCCACACCGTCGCCAAACGCTCATCCCTGTGAATCTCTGCGAACCCTGAAAGCCGCTCTTCGTATGGATCACGCTCGTACCACGCAACCGACTCGAACACGGGATCGGCGTCATCCTTGTCCCACATATCCAGGTAGACGAAGTACGCGCGGTCCGCGGGCACTCCCGGAGGGGTTACCGAACCGCCTGCAGTTGGGTTGAAAACGGAGAAGTGTTATCCGTCACATGAACTGACCCGGGTCGTCACGCGGACTGACCCGGGGTGCCGTCACGCGAACTGACCCACCCATCCGTCACTTGAACTGACCCACCTCCGGAGTAGAATCGGGTTCTCTCGGAAGACTGATTCGAACAGGAGGGCGGGCGATGCCAAGGAGGCGGCTTATGACGGAGAAATACGGCGTAGTTCAGCGACTTCGAGCGGGCGAACCGCTTCGCTCGATTCGGCGTGAGACCGGCTTGCACCGTTCGACCATTCGGGTGATCGCCGCGGTCGCACGCGAGCATGGCTGGCTCGATGAGCAGAGACCGATACCAGAGGTCGAAGAAGTGTCGAAGGTGCTCAGCGATCTCTGCCACGATCGCTTGCGAGAATCGCACCCACTTGACGAGTATCGCGAGATGATCGGTGAGTGGCTCGAGGATAAGTATACCTACGTTGCCATCCATGAGCTGGTTCAGGAGCTGTTCCCATGTAGCGAAGCGACCGTACGCCGCTATATCCAGCGCACCTTCCCCAAGCCGGCGAAAACAATTGTTCACCGCGACACGATTCCGGGAGCGATTATGGAGGTGGACTTCAGCTCGATCGGACTCACCTATGACCGGCGCGAGAGACGCAACCGCAAGACCTATGTGTTCTCCGGACGACTGCGTCACTCGCGAAAGGCACACCGTGAACGGGTCTATGACCAGAAACAGGAGACGTTCTTTGAGTGCCATATCCATGCTTTCGAATACTTCGGTGGCGTGCCGGAGACGGTAGTACCGGACAATCTGAAGGCGGCGGTTGTTGCCGCCTCGTTCGAGGATCCGATCGTCAATCGTGCGTATCTCGACCTGGCGGTGCACTACGGATTTCTCATCAGCCCGTGTCTGCCACAAATGCCCCAACACAAGGGCGGAGTGGAAAACGATATCGGATACATCAAGCGCAGGTTCCTTGCGGTCTTCCGCGCCCGTCAGCGCCAGCTCGGCAGGACGGTTCCCGACGGTGAGGAGTTGGCCACAGAGCTATTGAAGTGGAGCACAGAGGTAGCCGACGAGCGCACCGTCAAAGGCATCGGAATTGTCCCCCGTGAAGTGTTCGACAGCGAAGAGCAAGCGGCGTTGAAACCGCTTCCAGCGTTTCGCTGGGATCCGCTGACGGTGGCGACCGCCAAGGTACAGGAGGGCTGGCGAGTCCAGTTCGACCGTGCCTACTACTCGGTACCGTACCGGTATATCGGCCGGCAGGTGAAGATCCTGGCTAATCATCGTCTGGTGCGCATCTTCTGTGAAGATAACCAGATAGCCTCGCATTCCCGGGCAAATAATCTGTGGCAAATCATCCGTGATCCCGCCCACGCGCCCCCGGCGGCCGTCGATATGCTTGCTACCACCAGGGAAGGGCTGCTGCATCGCGCAGCGGCCATCGGTGAACCGGTCGAACGAGTAGCCTCGGCAATGTTCTCCCGCGGCGGAGTAGACGGTTTACGCCCCTGTCGAGCACTTTTGAGCTTCCAGAGCAAGTACGGCACTCAACGCCTACTCGCCGCCTGCGTCCGGGCGCTTGCCTATGAGCGGCCCGAATACCGCTGTGTGAAGAACATCCTCGTACAGCGACTCGACGAGCAGACCGACTTCAAGCATCCCACGGTACGCCACAGCGACGGCGTGCAGAGCTATCGATTCGCGCGACGACCCGGGTACTTCAACGATCTGACCACGGAGGATACCCATGGATGAAATGGCTCAATTGAAACCGAAGCTCACTCGACTGAAACTCAGCGGAGTACTCGAGTCGCTCCAGCATCGCCTCGGCGAGGCGACAAGCGAAAGCTGGGACTACACGCACTTCCTGTTGATGCTGCTCTCCGACGAAGTCGAACGCCGCGACAGCAAGCAACTTTCCCGCAGAGTGGGAAAAAGCGGACTCGATCCGCAGAAGACCCTTGCCACCTTCGACTTCACGTTCAACCGCAAGATCCATCAGCCTACGATTAAGCAGCTTACCACCTGTGGGTTTCTGCGCGAGCGGCAGAACCTCTTTCTCGTTGGACCGAGCGGGGTGGGAAAGTCACACCTCGCTCAGGCGGTCGGTAACGAGGCGTGTCTGCGCGGCTTCGACGTGCTCTACCGCAATACCCACACGCTGTTTCGCTGGCTCGCCGGCGGACGCGCCGACGGTACTCACGAGCGACGGATGCAGCAGCTTCGAGGCGTCGATGTACTCATCCTCGATGACTTTGGACTGCGGGAGCTCGGCGAAAGTGCACAGGCTGATTTGTACGAACTCATTAGCGACCGCTATGAACTGCGGCCCACGATTCTCACCTCAAACCGTGACTTCGAAGAATGGCCGCAGGTGTTCGACAACCCGCTGATGGCATCGGCAGCAATGGACCGACTTGTTCACCGAGCAGTAAAGGTTGTCCTTGAAGGCGACAGCTATCGCATGAACGCGTTCAAGGAATCGACTCGGCAGTTGACAGATACGTCGAAGAAGAGTATCTCAACTTAGGCGGATTCGGGTGGGTCGGTTCAACTGCCGACCCCGGGTCAGTTGCCATGACGGATAACATGCGATATAGATCGGATTCGCGTCTACGTGCGACCCGGGGTTACCGACATGCGCAAGGCGATCAACGGACTCTCGATCATCGTGGCCGAACAGATGGAACTGGATCCGCTCTCCGGCGCGCTGTTTCTGTTCTGCAACCGTTACCGCCGTATCCTGAAAGGCTTGCTCTGGGATCGCAACGGATTCTGGCTGGTACAGAAGCGGCT
>PWMO01000509.1 GCA_003558175.1 Spirochaetaceae bacterium | reverse complement strand
CATCGCATTTTGTTTTCTTCATCTTCAGCGCCGGCCGGTATCGGCTGAGAAAGAAAGCGGGCGACCTGAGGCAGTGCCAGTAAACAGCGGCTCCGGATTTTTGCCCAAAAAAGGGCTTTTCATCCCATTGCTGGCCTTTGCATCCGGTTTTGCGATGCTGGCACGCGAGGTTCTCTTCCAGCATCAAATCGCTCAGATCAGTGTAAATTCGCTCTACTCGAGCGGTTCAGTGCTCGCCGGAGTGCTTTTATGTCTTGGAGCAGCTTCTTTGCTGGTGCCTCTGCTGATACGGTGCGCACAATCTCCAGTTAAACTGCTCATTGCTGTTCTTTTTCTGACGGCTCTTTTTGTGGCATTTCAACCGGTTATTTTTCATTTATACGGGGGGCTGGAAGGCATCCCATACGGCGGTGTGACCCCTTTTGAATACGGACGCCGTCTGCTTGGACGCGCACTTATCATCATCGGACCGGCCGTGCTGTTTGGCGGACTGGTTTTTCCGCTGCTTATTCATCATGCAACACGTTACGGGGAGAGCGATTCAGGACGCGCTGTCGGACGGCTGCTGCTGTGGAACGGCCTGGGCGGCTGGCTTGGGCCCGAAGCGGCCAATCTTTTTTTAGGCCCGGTGTTAGGGCTATGGCAGAGTCTTCCCGTGCTCAGCGGTATTTACCTGCTTTTCGCCATCTGGCTGGTTCTTTTGTCACGTAAAAGACGTGCCGCAACTCAACATCGATTAAAAATCGCCGGTTCAGTCGGGATTGCTCTTGCTGTCTTTGCATGTGGGATGCATCTTTCCCGTGACCTGCCGCATGTCAATCCCGGACACACGTCCGGACAACCTGAAGTGATAGACTACCGAGTCGGCCATGAAGGCGTGATCGCGGTTGTCGAAAACAATGGTCACCTGCGACTGATGCGCAACAGCACTTATACGCTCGGCGGCACGCGTGCACTGGCGCACCAGGAACGTCAGGGGCTGCTGCCGCTGCTGCTGCACGAAAATCCGGAAACGGTTGGAGTGCTCGGCACAGCAACCGGAAGCACACTGGCCGGAACGGCGCTGCATCCGGATGTGAAAAATATTGAGGGCATTGAAATATCGCGCGATACCTACAGGCTGGCACGGGCACACTTTACTTCTTTCAACCGGGTTGTCTTTTCAGATCCCCGGGTCGATATGATTATAGAAGACGCACGCTGGGTTGTGGCCAACCGGCGCAACTATTACGACGTTGTTGTCGGTGATGTATTTATGCCATGGAAGACCGGCACGGGGCGGATTTATACCAGGGAGCATTTCCGGTCGGTCAAACAATCGCTCAAACCCGGCGGGATATACTGCCAGTGGTTCGCAATGTTCCAGCTCAGCGAATCACAATTTTGGACAATCCTTTCGACCTTTCAGGATGTCTTTCCCGAAACGGTTCTGATATCCGTCGATTTCTTTTCGGAAAGGCCCATACTGGGTCTGGTAGGCGGTTTTTCACTGACAGGCCATGACTGGAACATAACACGCGAGGCCGCCGAACGCCTGCGCCAAAAGAGGTTGACCGGCGATCCGCTGCTCCGTCATGTGGAAGGCGTGCAGATGCTGATGCTGGGCAATGCTCCCCGACTACCTGATGATACACCGCGCAACACCCTGCGCAATGCTTATGTAGAACTTCAGGCCGGAAGGAATCTGCTGACAGCGGCGGAGCCCTGGTTTACCGGAAAGTCCTACCGCAGTTTTGTATCTCTGGTCCGTGAAAATTCCGCACCATTTATTCCTTTCGATCACAGGTCTGCACAGTTTTTTGTAGAATTAGACTCGGTAACGGGACGGGCGTTGAAAGAGAAAGACCCCGCGGTGATGAACATGATTCCCGAAATTATTGTCAGGCTTCCTGAGGCCTTTCTGTCGGACTCCGGCGCCGAATGGTGGACATGGCCCTCTGGCAGCCGTCCGATACTGGAATATATTTTTAAAACAGGAGATGACTAACCATTCATAAGTTTAGCTATTTGAATTGATCATGAACGAAAACATAATCATAAAATGCAAAGACGTGACTCTTGATTACGGGAGCGAAGTGGTGCTGAGCGGGGTCTCACTTGATATCCCGGCAGGCGCCTTCCTGCCTTTTGTCGGCCCAAACGGCGCCGGGAAAACGACGCTCCTTCGTGCGATACTCGGCCTGATCCGTCCACGGCATGGAAATATACAGACCCCGTTTGGCCGGCAGGTAGCGGGATACGTGCCACAGAACAGGGCCATCGACCCGATTTATCCGGTGCCGGTGCGCCGGATCGTGGAGATGGGACTCTACCCCGAGCTCGGTCCGCTGCGTCGTCCGAGAAAAAAAGAGCTGAGGCGGGTGGAAAACGCCCTTGAGTTGTTTTCGCTCACCGAACACGCAGGCAAGACATTCGACCTGCTCTCGGGCGGTATGAAGCAGAAGGTCATGCTGGCTCGGGCGTTTGCAAGCGGCGCCGATGTTTTCGTGATGGACGAACCGACCTCGGAACTCGACGTGGGGGCCGAGCACGCTGTCCTGGAACACCTTCACCGGTTGACCCGGGACCACGGGAAAACAGTTCTATTTGCACATCACGGAATCAATCATATAACCGGCTGGTCAACAGAAGTCTGCCTGGTGGAACGTGGAAAGGCGCAGATTCTTTCCGCCTCCCAGGTTCGGGACAAAGCAAAATGGATACAAAAAATGACAAAACACAGGGAGAAATATCATGAAAATGACATATCTTATTGACAAATTTTTATTCCGACTGAAGCTTAATTCCAGGGAAAATCTGAGGTACAGCAAATGGACAACATGATATTTTTGCTGGAGACATTTCCGCATGCGGTGGCCGGCGGATTGATAATATCGACCGTCTGCTCGCTGCTGGGCAGGAAGAGTTATTCAGAGATAGAGTTAGGCCTCTGTGCAATTTTGAACTGATTACGGATAATGACCATAAAAAAAAGCCGGCAGGAGCGCACTTTTACTCCCACCGGCCCAGGTT
>PWMO01000079.1 GCA_003558175.1 Spirochaetaceae bacterium | reverse complement strand
GGCTCTTCTGTCCACGCGCACGGAGGGACTCACCGTCCGCGTGTTTCCGGCGGCATCCACGGCGCGAAGCTGCAGGCGGCCTCCGGTTTCTTCAAGCGCCGTAAAATCAACCGTGAAAGCGAACGCGTCGCCGTCACACGAGGATTGAGCCTGAAGCTGCCGGAACTCCGTCCCGTCCAGGCTATACGACAATTCGGTGATCGGCGCCTGCGAGCAGACGGCTCCAACGACCGTTACCAGTCCGTTGATGGTGTCGCCGGGTCGTGGCACGAGCACGTTGATCTCGGGAGCTTTCTGTGCGCTGTTGATCGGGACGTAAACTGTGGCGTCGGAACGCCCATCATTTGTAGTGCGCAGCTCCAGGTGAACAGCACCATCATGGGCCGCGGAGAGGCGTACATCGGCGGAAAACGAGTCTCCCTGCAGCGGCAGAGAACGCCAGGCATCGGTCGGGTCGAGTCGGTATTCCAGACGCCTGGTGTTCGCCCTGGCTGCCCCCTGTTGCACGAGCGTTCCTACAAGGCGGAACTGCGTGCCCACGTACTGGTATGGGCGTGGAGTTTGCACGATGATTGACGAACCCGCGGTGTTTCCCGCTTCGTCGTCATCCGTCAGGCGCACGACCCTCACACGCACTGAATCGCCGATCGCACCATCCAGCGAACGAGCCCGTATGCGGAGCTCGCCTCGGCCGGGTGCCAGGTCTGAGACCGGAATACGAAACCCCGGCCGTGCAGGATACTCGCCTTCCGCCGCGCCTTCGACGACGACGACGTCCGGTTCCGCGTGTCCAATCACGAGTCCATAGATTGCGGAACCGGCTGATAGCGCCGAGAACGCACCGGGCTCAGGGTATTGTATCGATACGCCCAAAAGCGCCTCCGCCGGATCGATCCGGATTCTTCGGGTGACTGTGGATCGGTTGCCGCTACGATCTTCCGCCGTGAAACGCAATGAAGCAGCGCGGCTTCGTTCCGCGGATAAATCTATATCGGCCGTCCAGTACGGATCTCCGGGACGCAGACGAACTTCATGCTCTTGCTGGTTCCATTCGTAGTAGAGCCGCGAGATCCCCACTGTGTCGTGTACTCGGCCGGTGAAGCGAACCGTGCCATGCACCGTCTCGTTCTCAAGTGGCGTAAACAGCTCGAGCTCGGGAGGCTGGTTGTCCACGAAGAGGAGCACCGGATGTACGGTTTCCGATCCCGTGCCGTCGATTGCCTTCACATGGTAAATGGTGGCACCGTCAGGCTCACGCCGCGACTGTACGGAAAAACTGAAAGTGACATCGGTCTTGCCGCGGGCGGTTCTGGTGGGCAGCGGCTGATAGCTTATGCCGCCGTCGGTACTGAGCTCCAATGCGGCAATTCCGTTTTCGTCACTGGCACGTCCCTGTATAGTAACGTTGCCACTGACGAGTTCTCCTGAACGGTGCGAGCCAATCTCTACCACAGGGGGATGGCGGTCAAGCACGATCGGCAGACGTGTCGTTGGGCCGTGGTTCCCCAATCCGTCGACTGCCCTGGCGTGCAACGTGTGTGCCCCGTCCGGCAGATTGTGCACCGGAACAGTATGTGCCCAATACTCGGTCCCGTCGGCAGTCTCGGGGGTTTGGTCATTGATCCAGACCTCGACGCTGGCTACGCCTGCGCGTCCACTGGCAACGCCAATCAGCCCGATCCCCTCCCTGAGCACCGCTCCGCGGTCGGGGTAGACGATTCGAACCGTTGGCAGCCCAACCGCCGGGTCTACACGGACATTGTACGGCCCCGCGACGGCCTCGTTGCCCGCCCGGTCGCGCGCACGGACGATGAGATTGTGGGTTCCCGGCGTTTTTTCACTCAGGTCAAACTCATGGCGCCACACCTCTTCGCCCGTGACCTTCTGCCAGCCCTCTTCCGGCGTTCCACGACCCCAGGCAGGAAGCGTCAGGCTCACGAATAGAACGACCAGGAGAAGGCGGCTGGGGCGGTCCATCAACGACCGTCGGGCTGCGTCTGCCCCTCGGAGCATGCAAGAGCTGGACAGAGCTTCCGCGAACACCGTTTTGCGCAGCATCAGAACCGCCTCCCGGTCTCGATGCCTTCGTCAGACGCATATCCAAGCACAAACTCACCCCCAGGCAGAAATCCGATGCTGACCGTGTAGTCTTTGGGAATATGTGGCACCGGAACTGATGTGATTTCCCAGTTGCCGGTGTACTGGTCTTGAACCGCACCCGGATCTGCCGGCCCTGCCCACGGCATACGATACGCCAGCTTCATTGAGTGCCGCGTGCCGCCGAGTGAACCGTAGTAGTAAGCGATATAGGGGACGTGCGTGCCACTCTCCTCTTGCACCTGCATCATCAGATTTGTGCCGACCGAAAGATAGGAGTCCACTACCACAGGGTGCGCTTGCGCGTCGGGTGCATCCAGGAAAATGTAGCGTAATTGACCGCTGCTCGCCTGATGGTAAGCGAGGTGAATACCGCCGTCGGCATCGGTCGCTATGGATACCATCTGTCCAGCAAACGTATCCAGGGTCCGGGGTGTTGTCCAATCCGCAGGATCATTGAATGGATCTGGGTTGTAGGAATAATTCAGCGAGAGGGAGTTAGTATCGTACCAGGCGGCAACTGCGGTGCCGTCAGGTGTCACGCCGATGGCGGGACGCGACATCGCCGTGCTCCCCAACGCATGCGCTCCCGGGGCCGACCCGGTAGGCTCGTACGTCCCGTCATAGAAGTTCTGGATTGAACCGCTGATGGTGTCTGCTCCCGAGATATCGGCATAGCGGAACTTGACCTGTTTCATCACGTTGTCAAAATAGATGAGGTAGATCCGAGCCGGGTTAGCTACCGTACCTTGACCCCGTACCACCATATCAAAACCTTGCGTTCGAAACGCATCGTATTGATTGGGGATACCCCCTCCCCCGGCATACCAGTTGCTCTCAAGGTTGCGGCGTCGTTGGCGATTGTTTGTGTGATTGTCAGTCGGACCAGCAGCCATGTTCGGCGTGCGAGAATGGAAG
>PWMO01000180.1 GCA_003558175.1 Spirochaetaceae bacterium | reverse complement strand
CTGGCGGACCGCGCCATCAGCGGTCTGCGTTCGGCTCGGGAGAAGATGGGGCAGAAAGCTCGGGAGAATGCGCGCGAGACACAACAATCTCCACCCGACGATTGAGATGCAGCCGGTCGGTCTCGTGCGTGACCGGCCGGTCCGAGCTGAAGCCGTTCACCTCAGCCGGTTGTGGCGCCCCGACGGCAGTCAGAAAGCGCGCCACTGAGTCGGCGCGATCACGCGATAACTGCATACGCCCCCGTTCCCATCCCGCCGGCGCACAATGCCCGCTGATCTCTAGCTGCACGTGCTCGGGCGGATACTCTGCAAGCCGCGCGACGATCCGTTCCAGCTCGCGCTGCGCGGCGGCGGTAAGCTCGTCACTGTCCGGTGGGAAATAAACGGTCCACTGCTGCTCCGCGACTTCGACCGCGGGAGGGCGCTCATCCGCAGCGTCGGCTGTGTCGTCCGGCGCCTCGTCCGCCGTGACCGCAGCGTCGGGCTCCGCGGGGCGCTCAGCGGCCGGCGCCGCGGTTTCCGCCGTTTCGGGTTCACGGGTCTCCGGCGCCGCGGGTTCCGGGGGTGCCGGCGGCGGCGACTCCGGCAATGCGGGGCGCTCCGTCGCTTCGCCCCGGGGGCGCACCGTCTCCGGCGCCTCAACCGGTGCACGATCTGCAACGGAAGCCGGCTCCGGCCGCGGAGAACGCAGCAGAAGCGCGCCGCCCAGGCCGGCGAGCAGCAGGATTGCCAGGACCGCCGCTGCTGCTGCCCACGGAAATCGCCCTCCCGGCGGGAGGTGGTTCGAGACGTCGATGCGTCGCCTGAGTGCTACGCGCCCCTCCACAATTGCGGTCGCCTGGAGCTTGCCCGTTCTGCCGACGCGCGACTCCAGTACGATCGACGGCCTCGCACGACCGAAGCGGGAAAGGTTCTCGATCTCCAGTGAGGTCAGCAGTTGCGGCGTCTGCTGGACGGCGCCGGCTGTCGTAACGAAGAGGCGGACGATGGCGCGCCGCTGGTTGCTGGCGATAGTCGTGAGATCAACCCGGCCGCGAGCGCCGCGGTCAAGCGGTACGATCCCGACGAGCCGGGAGTGATCTATCTCTACCGCGACCGTCTTCTTTGCCATGTGTTTCTCATTATGGCGTCAGCTGCGGCGGATTGCAAGCTCGCGCCGCGGGCTGCCGCCTGCCGGCACGGATCCGCCGCCCCGCGGCGCACGGCCTAACGGCGGGACCTTCCCGACTTCTTGCCGTGCGAACGCTTCTTGCCTTTGGCCTCAGGCGGCAGTACCCGTTCCATGGTCTCTACCTTCGGCTCCCGCTGCTTTATCCGGTAGAACACCAGCAGACAGATCCCTCCGGCAACCACCATCAGCAGCGAGAGAAGCTGCCCCATTGTGATATTGAGAAACGAGACAAACAGCTCCGGCGGGTTCGGCTGCGACGAAAGCTGAATCGGGAACCCCATATCGGCATCCGGTTGGCGCGTGTACTCGGCGATAAACCGGACAAACCCATAGCCGATCAGGTAGGCACCGATCATGAAGCCGCGAAACCGCTGCCGTGGACGAAAGACAAACCAGAGCACCAGCCAGAGCAGAATGCCCTCCAGGAACGCCTCGTAGAGTTGCGACGGGTGGCGCGGCAGATTGAGCAGCTGCTCCGGTGCGGTGACCGGAATTCCTACCGCGTCGGCGATCTCCACCGCCCACTCTTCCGATGCCGGTATGCGGCGCGCATTGGGAAAGAGCATGCCCCAGGGCCCCGCCGTCACCCTGCCGTACAGCTCGCCGTTGATGAAGTTCCCCAGCCGGCCGAAGGTGTAGCCAAGCGGAATGGCCGTCACCAGCATGTCGCCCCAGTCAAGGATGTCGATCTTCTTGATTCGCAGGTAGGCTACAACGCCCACCACCGCGCCAACCAGGCCGCCGTGATAGCTCATACCCAGCAACCCGGTGAAGTTCATGTTCTCATCGAAAGGCCAGAAGATCAGCCACGGCCGCCGCAGATAGTAGCCGCTCGGGTCATACACCGTGGTCGCGAAGACGCGAGCTCCAATCAGCAGCCCGATAATCGCCCAGAAGAACATATTGATGATCGTGTCATCATCAGCTTGCAGCTTTCTCTGGCGCACCTGGTAGGTGAACAGGACGTAGGTAAGGCCAAACGCAACCAGGTACATCAGACCGTACCAGCGCAGCGGCAACCCCGGTATTATCACCGGCGAAAGCCATTCGGGGTAATTCATGTATAGTGTTGCCATAGGACTCCCTGTAGTTCCCCTCGGCATCCAGATCCCGTGACGCCATTGCATGACGCCGCCGGACCCGTCACCCGGGTAGGCCGCTCGGCAGAGCCGGCCCTGCGGTCAGGACGCGGACTTTTCGAGCGGTCGCTCGATCAGGCGTCCGGTTCTCTCGTCAAATATAAACGAAACTGCCGTGCGTGGCGAACGAATGTCGAGTTTGCGCCCGTGGCTCTCCAGCGTTACCCCGGGATGCACCGTTCCCGAAACCGTGACCGCGCCCTCGTGGTGTTCTTCAAACCGCTCGCGCAGGGTAAAGAGCCGCAGACTGCGTTTCTCCATCACTTTGAGCAGCCGCTTCTTCTCTTTGCGCAGCGCCTCAACCCGTCCGGCGGCGAGTCCCTCTTTGCGCATGCCCAGGTCGAGAGCGGTGATCCGGCGTTTGACGGCGTCTATCTCTTTTTCTTCTTTCTCGATCTGGTCGGCGATCAGATAATCCTGGCCGAACGAGACCTCCGTGCGTACTCCGTTTGGCGAACCGAGATTGGGAGTCTCAATGCCACGGCGCGCCCGTACCTCGCCCCCGACAATGGCACCGCGATCCTTCTGCACCATTACCCTGCCGTTGGTCTTGATGGTGCAGTGCAGCGCCCCGCTGTTGACCGTTACGTCGCCAACGGACAGCAGCGCCGCCTGCTCGGCAAAGCCGGTGCCGATGACCGTCTTCGAGCGCAGGACACCCTTGCCGGCGCCCTTCACTCCCTGGCGAACCACGATCTTGCCGTCG
>PWMO01000122.1 GCA_003558175.1 Spirochaetaceae bacterium | reverse complement strand
GTTGTTGCGCCGTAGCGCGTCAGGGCGCGTTTGCCGATTACGCTGTAGAGCGAAAACGAGGCGCCGGCGGAGAGTCCCGCCAGGATCCCCGGCAAGCCGATGCCGGGCGTGGAGCCGCCGAACAGTCCGCTCACCGAGGCCACCCCGACGATCATTGCCGCAAGACAGATGACCTTGGTGGGCGTAATCGGTTCGCGGTAGAGCAGGCGAGCCAGCAGCACCACGAAGCCGGGTGAGGTGTAGAGCAGCACCACCGCCGTGGAGATGCCGACCAGGCGGATTGCGCTGATGTAGCTCCACTGGAACAGCGCGATGCTCACGGCTCCGGTTATAACAAAGTAGTGCAGATCCCGGATGCTCCTCAAGCGCAAGCCTTGCGGCGCGGTGCGTGAGAGGTAGATAATCAGCACAACGGCGCCGCCGGCCATGCGCAACCAGGCAATCTGGATTGCACTCAAGCCGGCGGCCGCAAGGCCGGTCACGAATATGCCGACACAGCCCCAGAGCGCGGCGCCAATTACCACAAGACCGTACGACTGCGACTGGGTCATTCTTCCGCGATTCCTCCGCGCCACTCTACTACCGCTGCGGCCATCGGGGCAAGGCTGCGCTTGCGATCGAGAGCGTTGCCGACTATAGTGCAACGATATATGGAGCAGCGCGAACGACAGGACAGCACCGGCCGGCGGAGTTTCTATGGCCGTTGGTCCGCGCTTTCTTCACTTGCGGCGTGTGCGGTTGCGCTGCTCGCGATCGCCGGCCGAAACCGAATTGTTGTGACCCCGGCTATCGGCGCCCTGGGAGCCGCCGGGTTCGGCTTGGTTGCGCTGACAGCTCTGTATATCGGGAGTGCCCGTCTGCGAG
The DNA here is from genome assembly GCA_003558175.1 of Spirochaetaceae bacterium. Taxonomy (GTDB): domain Bacteria; phylum Spirochaetota; class Spirochaetia; order DSM-27196; family PWMO01; genus PWMO01. The sequence goes on along the minus strand of PWMO01000122.1, from coordinate 2,161 downwards.
AACGCAGCCGGCCGGCCGATTTCGTGACCGGACTTCGGGCGCTGGCGGCCGGTGGGACGCTTGCCTGGCTGGCGTTTTATGACGCAGCTGGCGCTGCGGTGTCGCCGCGCGGGCACTGGGGGGTACTGCTGGTGCTGGCGGCAGCAGAGACCAGTGATCTGTTCGATGGCTACCTGGCCCGACGGTTCGGCGCGACGCGGTTTGGAGCGCTGTGGGACATGGAGAACGACGCATACTTCATCTTCGCGCTCAGCGTCATGGTGTACCTCTGGTTTGGTGTCGGGGCCTGGATCCTGATCGTTGGTGTGTTCCGCTACGCGTACGTGCTTGCCTTTCGCTTTGTCGAGGAGCCGGTCCACGTTCCGGCGTCGTATAAGACATTCGCCAAGTGGGTGTGCGCCTATCTCGCGATCGCGCTGGTTGCGATGAGTGCGCCGATCCTGCAGCAACCGATCAAGGTGCTGCTCGGTGTCGTTGCGGTACTGTTGCAGACCGTCTCGTTTGGTTGGGATCTGCGGCTGCAGCTGATGCCCGCAAACCGCGGCGGGCAGGGTTAAGAATGGTAGCGTAGGTCGCAGCAACAAATTCGGCACCACGTTGTTCCGATGACAGACCAGCTGGAGACTATCCGGATTCCATTGCTGACTAACGCCTGCCGAAGACCAGCATGCGATAGTGGATGCTTCCCTCCTTCAGTCCGCGCTGCAGCGCCGTGCCGCCGCGCATGTTGCCCCAGAACGGCGTCGCCGCGATGCGTGTGCCCACGCTTCCCAGGAGGTCGGGGAGTCCCACAATCCGGGCGATCAGGCGGTCGCGCACCCGGTTCAGTTCCACGAAGCTGGTGAGGTCGCGATTCTCCACCAGGCGGAGGCCGTAGGGAGCCAGCGCGGCGGCGATCTCCGCCGGCGTCCAGAATGAGCTGATTCTCCAGCCGGCTGCAAACTGCCGAACCTCAGGTCGTTCACGAGCCGCTTCTGATGCCGGAAAGTCATCGCAAATGGCCATTAACCCTTCCGGAGCGAGCGAGGCTGCGCTGTGGGTAAGCAGCGGGCGCGGATCGGTTGCGTGACCAAACGACTCGATGAGGTACACGAGCGAAGGAGCGGCGTGAGACACTGCGTGCAATCGATCAAAGGTGGCCGCGTCACAGAAGTCTCCCTGCAGGAAGTGGAGCTCGCCGGCGGTCGATGGTTGCAGGCGTTGGGCGAGGCGGATCTGCGAAGCGCTGATGGTCACACCCGCGTAGCAGCCGCGCTGCCGCTCGGCGAGGTAGCGCATCGACGCTCCGATGCCGCAGCCGAGGTCCCAGACAACCGGCCGGCTTCCGGAAGCTGCGGCCGGCGCCAGCAGCAGCTGCAGCAGGAGCTCGTGCACGTAGTTCACCGCCTCGTTGCGAGAGCCGACTCCGGGGGCCCAGACAGCGCGGTGTATGGTGGCTCCAGCCCCACGAGCGGCAAAGCGCAAAAATCGGCGAGTATTGCGATCGTAGTAGTGAGCCACCGGGCTCGGACGGACGCGTTTCACGGTTCTATGCCGGGTAACAATATCGTATATTGAGGCGAATGACTCAACAACAACGGCAATCGCTCGGAAGAAACTTCACGCTGCTGCTCAGCGGAAACCTGGTCTCCATCTTCGGCAGCAGTGTCTATCTGATCGTGGTCATTCTCTACCTGAAGGACGCGACCGAATCGGCCGCGGTGCTGGGATTCTACAACTTTCTGGCGCTGCTTCCGCCGGTGCTTCTCGGGCCGTTTGCGGGAGCACTTATCGATCGCTGGTCGCGCCGCGCGGCGCTGATTGTAAGCGACGCGGTTCGCGGTGTGCTGATGCTGTTGCTTGCTGCCGCCGCGCTTCTGCCCGGCGGAATAAGGGTCCGGCAGATTCTTATCATCACAGCGCTGAGCGGTGTCTGTCACGCCTTCTTCCAGCCTGCGGTTCAGGCCATCGTGCCCGAGGTTGTACCGGATAGTGTGCTCAAGCGGGCGAACGCACTGCGCAGCGGTTCGACGCAGATCGGCAATTTGATCGGCAATGCGGTTGGGGGCGTGGTCTACGCACTGGTAGGGTTTGTTCCGGTGCTCGTGGCCAACGGGTTGTCGTTCCTGATTTCCGCCGTACAGGAGTCATGGATTCGGCTGCCGCACGCGGCGGCGCCAGC
>PWMO01000368.1 GCA_003558175.1 Spirochaetaceae bacterium | reverse complement strand
TCCCCACCTCGGCGTCGTCGGCCAGCAGAACGGTGGCACCCTCGTCGGGGGAGCGCAACGTCAGCTGCAGCAGCACTACCGGCGGCCGCGGCAGCTCACCGTCAACCGCCGCCGCGGCGGAAAGCTGCGCCACGGTCTCCTCGGCCGCCTGCCGCACCGTGGTCACCAGTGCCAGGTCGGCGGTACCCGCATACACGCCGCCCCCCACCACCGCCTGCCGCTGCGGTTCGCGGGCGGCAAGCAGCACTGTCACCCGGCTGCCGGAAAGCAGGTAGCGCACCTCCAGCAGCACCGCTGCGTCTTCATCCGGTGAGGCGGCAAGCTCGAGCCCCGCGGCGCGAAGCTCCGCGTCGAGTGCATCCGATAGAAGCTCCTCGAGCCGCGGATTGGCCTCGCCAATCGCTACGGCATCGGCCACGTACACCGTGAGCGCCGGCAGAAACCGCACTGCGGGTCCCGCCAACAGCAGCAGCACCCAGAGGAGGCGTGCCGCCCGGCGACCGTGCGAATGAAACGGAGCGGTCATTTGCTCTCCATCACCTCGATCCCCGTCCAGTTGGGTTCCGGGGGCTGTTCCGCGTATCGCTGTGCCCGTTCCAGAATACGGCCGGCGGCCGCATCTCCGGGCAGCGCTTCGGTCACCTCGTGCAACAGCTTCACCGTTGCCACAAAATCACGCCGATAGTAGCGCTCCATTGCCTGGTTGTGCAGCCGCCACGCCTTCGCCTCTGCCTCGCCGAGGCGGTCGGAGGCGGTATAGATGCGCACACCCTGCTTCTTGCCCTTCACCGCCACCGTGTCGATCAGGCGCGTCGGCAAGCGATCGCCCAGCTGTTCCCATAGCGAATGCGAGATCAGCAGCGGCTCGCCGTAGTACTTGGTCAGGCCCTCGAGCCGCGACGCCAGGTTGACCATGTCGCCAATCACCGTGTAGTCCATCTTCTTATCGGTACCGATGTTTCCCACCGTTACCTCGCCGTAGTTGACGCCGATCCCGATGCGAAACTCCGGCCGCCCCGCGGCCCGCTGTGCTTCGTTAAACGTCTCCACTCCGCGGCACATCTCCAGGGCGGCCAGAACCGACTGGTAGCCGTCGTCCGAATGCTGCACCGGAGCGCCGAAAAACGCCATGATGGCGTCGCCGATGTACTTATCGATCACGCCACCGCGCTCCATGATGATATCGACCATCACCGAGAAGTACTGGTTCAACGATTCAACCAGCAGCTCCGGCGTCATCTGTTCCGAGATCGACGTGAAGGAACGGATATCCGAGAAGAGCACCGCCAGATTGCGGTTTTCGCCCACCAGCATTGATTCCGGGTTGGCGTAGAAGCGGTCGATCAGCTCCTGCGGCACGTACTTCTGAAAGATGTTGCGAATCTTGCTCTCTTTCTTACGCGCGACCACCGCCTGCAGTGCGTACGACTTGATCTGCGTATAGGCGCGATCGAGCTCCTCGGTCATGATGTTGAAGGTGTGCGCCAGTTCGCCGGTTTCATCGCGGTACTGCACCGGCACCCGCTCCGAGAGGTCGTTGGACGCAATAATGCGCCGCATCGAAGTCACAACCGTGCGCAACGGGCGCGTCAGCGTCCCGGAGAACATCACCAGGAAGATCACCGACAGCAGCACGGCTGCGGCCAGCACCAATACGGTCTGTTGGGTGATGCGCTGCACGTCACGGTAGAAGACGTCGTAGTGCTCGCTGTGCAGAACGTACCAGCCGTACGGTGCGAAGAAGAACCCCTTGGCAACCCGCTGCACCCCGCCGATGGTCGGAGTGGTCAGCTCGGTAGAGCGCGCGTCGATCAGCTCCCGCAGCGCATTGCGCTCCTGTTCGCTGAGGCTGACCTCGTCGGTGGCCATCACCAGCCGCCCGTCGGGGTCAAAGGCATAGATGGCCTCGGTGTCACTGCGCAGCATACCGCGTGCAAAGCTCTCGACGCCAAACTGCGTTGCCTCGACCATCTCGCTCTGGTCGGCCAGATCGTTATCCAGCAGCAGCTGCCACTGTCCCAGCGCGTACTTCTCGAGCTCCTGGGTCTTGAAGTCAAGAAACTCGTGTGCAATGCGAGTGATGCCGGCGGTGGCGCTGAAATAGGAAGCCGCGCCAACCAGCGTCACTGCTACAACCACAATCGGCAGCACCACCAGAACCACTTTCAGCCGTATCTTCACCGCTCACTGCTCCGCAAACACCCGCCGCAGCAGCTCGGTGACGCGTGCGGCGGGATCGGTCCGAATGGCCTGCTCTTCCTGCGCAATCAGCACGAAGAGCCCATCAAGCGTGGCGTTCACCACGTAGTCATCGATATCGAAACTGGTCGGCTCAACCAGCGGGAGCCGGTTGTAGCTGTCAATGACGAAGCGGAAGATCGAGGTAAGCCCGGTCTGTTCCATGGCATCCGTGACCACCGGTTGAAACCGGCGGCCGAGCTCGGCGCGGGTGGTGCGTTCGAAGTAGCGGGTGGCGGCGTCTTCCGGGCCGGTGAGGATGGCGCGCGCGTCTTCAAAAGTCATCGAGCGCACCGCGAACACCAGGACGTCCACCGCCTCCGCCGACGCCGCCTCGGCGGCGCGATTCATCCGCAGCACAAACTCATCCATCTGCCGCTCCAGGCCGATCCGGCGCAGCGTCCGGTCGACCTCCGTCAGCTGCTGCGGCAACGTCACGCGTATCAGCGGATTGGCGGCAAAGCCGTCGCGCGCCGCGGCACGCTCGCTCGCGTTGGCGCTGCCGATCTCGAGCGCTTCCAGCAGACCGGCGATGATGGTCCGCTCATCCGGCGGCCGCGGCCCCAGCGCTTCATCCCACACCGCATCGAGCGACTCGCAGCCGGCCAGCACGGCGAGTCCGGCGAGCACGGCAAACGCGCCGAGCAGAATCGCCCGTGTTCCGACCTTGCCGGCAGTGCAGCGCCGCGCGACGGGCTCCCGCTGCGGCACATCGCAGGTCGTGCAGCGAGCCAGGCGGCGACCATGGACGGGCCGTATTCCGGATGCAAACGGTAATCGCGTCACTCGCTTT
>PWMO01000078.1 GCA_003558175.1 Spirochaetaceae bacterium | reverse complement strand
CGTGAGCCGCGGGGCCCGTCGTGAGCCGCGGGTGCGGATTTGCGGGTCCCGGGGCCCGGATCGCGATCTGCGGGTCCCGGGTTCCGGGTCACAGAATAGAGCTGTCGGACAGGATCTCTTTCACGCGTTTCCTGACGTCGTCCGACGGGGCGCACATCGGCAGGCGAAATACTTCTTCGGCGTAGCCGGCCAGATGCATTGCGTACTTGATCGGGATCGGGTTGGTGTCGAGGAAGATCGCCTTGAAGAACGGCAGCAGCGCATAGTGCAGCCGCCGAGCGGTCTCCAGGTCGCCCTTGAGTGCGGCGGCAACCAGTTCGCTTACGCGATCGGGGATGATGTTGCTGGCAACCGAGATCACCCCCGTCCCGCCGAGCAGCATGATCGGCAGCGCCAGGTTGTCGTCGCCGGAGAGAACGTCGAAGTTGTCCGGCTTGGCGCTTATCAGGTCCATCACCTGCGGCAGGCTGCCGCTCGCTTCTTTCACCGCCACAATGCCCGGGTGCTCGGCCAGCTTCAGCATGGTTTCGTTCTCGATGTTCTTGCCCGTTCGCCCCGGAATGTTGTAGACAACCACCGGCAGGCCGCCATCGTCGGCAACCTTGACGAAGTGACGGTAGAAGCCCTCCTGGTTGGGCTTGTTGTAATAGGGCGCCACCTGCAGCGTTGCGTCGGCTCCGACGTCGCGCGCCCGTCTGGTCATGTCTACCGCTTCCTGGGTAGAGTTTGAGCCGGTACCGGCAATCACCGGAACGCGGCCGCCCGCCTGCCTGGCTACAATCTCCACGATGCGGATGTTCTCGTCATGCGTCACCGTCGGGCTCTCGCCGGTGGTTCCCACCGGTACGAGGCCGGCGATGCCGCGGGTGATCTGCATCTCCACCAGTTCCCGGATTGCGCCCTCGTCAATTGACTCGTCTTTGGCAAACGGCGTGATCAGCGCCGTGTATGCACCCTGAAACATCGTTAGGCCTCCCACTCTTTCATCAGATCGTTCATCATGTCGTCTACGGTGAAGTAGCCGGTGCGACCGGCTATCCACTCCGCCGCGCGCACCGCTCCCAGCGCAAAGCCGGCACGGCTGCGGGCGCGATGGCGCAGCTCGATGGTATCGGCCGGGCTGTCGAGCACGACCGTGTGCGTGCCCGGGTCACTGCCGATGCGCAGCGACCCAACGTGCAGCTCGCCCGATTCAATCGGCCGGCGCAGCGTGTCGTCCACTACGGCGGTCTTGCGTTCCAGCTGAGCAACGATTTTCTCCGCCAGCGTCAGCGCCGTTCCGGACGGGCTGTCCGCTTTGCGGGTATGATGGCTCTCCCACAGCGCGACGTCGTATTCTTCAAACGCGTTCACCAGCGATGCCGCATGCGAGACAATGCGAAAAAACAGATTGGCTCCAACCGAGAAGTTGGAGCCAACGATATATCCAATCCGGTCCGAGACCAGCGCGCGAACTTCATCGCGCACCGCTTCCCAGCCGGTAGTGCCAATCACCGCGGCCACTCCCGCATCACGGTAGACTGCGGCGTTCTGCAGCACGCCGTCGGCCCGGGCAAATTCGATGACCACGTCACAGTCCGACAGCGGCGCTTGCTCAACCGACGTGACATCGGCCTGCGTATCCACCGGATCGATCCGAGTGACCAGCGTATGACCGCGCATCAGCAGAATCTGCTCGATCTCGCGGCCCATTCGACCATAGCCGCACAGCGCGAGTTTCATGGTTACACTCCCTGGCAGAGAGTTGCGGCAGACGTATTGACGATATCCTGCACCGAGCAGCCGCGAGACAGGTCGCTGACCGGCCGCGCAAAACCCTGCAGGAACGGCCCGTACGCCTCGGCATTCCCGAGCCGCTGCACCAGCTTGTAGCCGATATTGCCTGAATTGAGGTCGGGGAACACCAGCACGTTGGCGCGCCCGGCCACCGGCGACCCCGGAGCTTTCTTCTGCCCCACGCTCTCTACAATTGCAGCGTCGGCCTGCAGTTCGCCGTCAATCGCAAGGTCGGGACGCTTCTCTCTGGCCAGCTTGAGCGCCTCGGTTACCTTGTCTACATCCGGGTGCTGCGCCGACCCCTTGGTCGAGAACGAAAGCATCGCAACTACCGGGTCGACCTCGAGGAAGCTGCGGCATGACTCCGCGGCCGCAATGGCGATCTCCGCCAGTTGCTCAGCAGTGGGATCGGGGATGGTCGCACAGTCGGAGAAGACCATGTGTCCGTCCGCGCCCCAGTTGTCGTCCTGCATCTGCATCACGAAGCACGATGAGGCGTATTTGGTGCCCGGGCTTGTCTTGATGATGGTAAACGCCGCCAGCAGCACTGCCGCGGTGGAGCTCTCCGCGCCCGCTACCATGGCGTCGGCGTCGTCAAGGCGCACCATCATCGCGCCCCACTTCAGCGACTCGGTGATCTCTTTGCGAGCCGCCTCAGGCGTCATCCCCTTATGCTTGCGCAGCTCGTGGTACTCCGCGGCGTAGCGCTCCAGCTCCGGTGATGCGGCCGGATCTACAACCTCTATACCGACCAGGTCAACACCCTCGGCGCGGGCGGCGTCGGCAACCTTGCTCGGCGACCCGACAAGCGTGACGGTACCTGCGAGGTTGTCGTCGACAATGATACGGGCAGCCTGCAGCATTCGCGGCTCGGTGCCTTCGGGAAGGACCAGGCGTCGCTGAAGCTGTTTTGCCTTGTCTCTCATTCTCTCGGTAAAACCCATGATCTGCTCCTGAATAGCGCGTATGTGTGGTTTGTCTCTCTATAGTACCAGCTTTCCGCCGTTGGGAAAACCGGTTATAGTGGCGCCATGAAGATTGGAGTATTCGGACTCGGCCGTTTCGGTGCGCTCTGGGCGCAGCTGCTGGCACCGCGCCATACGGTCCTGGGATATAACCGCTCGCCCGGCCGCCCGGTTCCTGAAGGAATACAAACCGTCCCGTTTGAGCAGCTCGAGCAGTGTGACGCGATCTTTCTCTGCGTGTCGATCTCCGCGGTGGAAGAGGCTGCCGAGCGGATTGCGGCGGTGGCGCGG
>PWMO01000228.1 GCA_003558175.1 Spirochaetaceae bacterium | reverse complement strand
TGCTTGTGCTGCTTGTGCCCGCGCCGGCCCCTGCCCAGCACGCCGGCCGTGAAGCCCCGCAGATGGCGGGGCAGCCGCTGCGCCTCAGCGTTGAGCAGGCGGTTGAACGCGCCGTGGCCTCCAACCTTGCGCTGCGCCGCGAGGCGCTGACACTGTCACAACGCGAACGCGACGCGCGGTACGCCTTCAACCGCTTCTACCCCAGCGTTGATGCCACCGGGTCTCTGTCGCGCTCCAACGTTACCACCACCGACGACCCGTGGAGCGTCTCGGCAGGCGTCAGCAGCTCGTTGACGCTTTCGCTGCCGCTGCTCAAAGAGGGCCGCGAGACCGCCCAGGCGTACGCGCGCGGTTTGATCTCTTACGAAGCGGCCGAACAGGCGCTGCGCCGTGACGTCCAGCGCACCTTCTACGACCTGCTGGTACGCGAGCGGCGCATCGCCCTCCGGCGCCAGAACCTCGAGACCGCGCGCCTGCGCTACGAGCGCTCGGTAATCGAGTACGAGGCGGGGCGCGTCTCGCGCTACACCATGCTGTCGCAGCGCGTAGCATTCGAGCGCCAGCGGCCTGAGCTTGCCGCCCTGGAAGACGGTTACCGCGATGTACTCGCCGCGTTTGCGCTGCTGCTGGACCTGCCGCGGAATGCGGCGATCGAGTTGCAGGGAGCGATCCAGCTGGACATCGGCGAGCTGGACAGCGAAGAGCTGATTGCCCGCCATCTGCATCGCCGCGGCGATGTACGTTTGGCGGAACTGGACCGTGCAAGCGAAGAACTCGGGCTCGAAGTTGAACGCGACCGCCTTGCCCCGTCGCTTTCGCTGGGGTATTCTTACAGTCGCAGCAACAGCGCCCCGTTCACCGCTCCGTGGTTTGATGGCGAAGATCGCTGGAGCACCGGGGGACAGCTTTCGCTTGGCGTGCGCGTTCCGCTGGCACCGCACGCCCCGGCGTCCGGTTCGCGCGTTGCACGGGCCAACCGGCAGGACCGCGTCGAGCGCAGCGAGATTGCGCTGGCCGAGACCGTCCGCCGCGCCGAGACCGACATCCAGCAGCTTGTGCGCCGTATTGAACGCGGGCAGGCCACCCTGGAGGTGGTACGCTTGAATGAAGAGCTCGCGCGGACGGCCCTCGAGCTCGCGGAGGTCGAATACGAACGCGGCCTGATCGACTGGTTCGAGCTGCGCAATGCACAGCTGGAGTTTGAGGCGGCGCAGCTCGATGTCCTCGAGGAGGAGTTCCGCATCAAGTCGGCGCTGATCGACCTCGAGTTCGCAATCAACGCACCGCTGTGAGGCGTGCCGCTGTGAGGCGCCGACTGTAAACTGAAGACCGACTGAAGACCGGAGGATTACCACTGATGCACCCATCTTACCTCGTCCGCCGCGCCGCGCTGCTCGGCGCCGTTCTATTGCCTCTTGCGGCCGTGCTGCTCGTTGCAGGCGCATGCACCACCGAAACCGAGCAGCCTGCCGCCGTTGAACGCGAGGCCGCCGCAACCACCGCAGCAGCAGAAGACGGTGCCGCGCCACCGGACACCCGTGCGCCCTCCCCGGCCGCCCTCGATGACGGCCGCGTCTCGCTGACCCCCTCGGCGCCGCAGGCCGCCGCATTCGAGTTGGAGCCAAGCCTGCTGGCGCGGTTGACCGACCGCTCGTGGTCGATTCAGGTGCGCTTCCGCCCCGACGCTGAGACCGATCGCGAAGCGGGCGACGAAGGCGCCGATTCCAGCGCCGCGTCCGACCGAGGCTACACGTTCGGCAGAATCCGCTTCGAGGCCAACGGACAGAGCCGCGTCATGAACCTCGTGCTGACCGCCGGCAACCGCAACCTCTACTTCGGTGAAGGGATTCTTGGGTTTGTGCCGCAGCGCGTCGAGATCGAAGTCGAAGACGGCATGGAGATCGAGCAGCTGACGGTACTGCCGATCGGCTACGTCGGGCGGGACACCATCTATCCGGCCATCCCCGCGGACCTCGGTGTGATCAACTACTACGACCAGCGCAGCTGGCGCCACCCGCGCTTCGAACTGTTTGCCTGGAACGTCACGGACAACGTGCTGATTTTCGACTTTGCCGACCTCGACATCCAGCGTGACATGTTCGGCCGGCTCGGGTTTTTCGTAGCCGTGGCCGGCGAGGCGGGCGAGATCTTCCCTGAGGAGTACTACGAGGGCCGCCACACCTACAACGCCCACGACTACCGTCCGGAGGACCTGGCGCCCTTCTTCACCATCGCCGAGGAGACCGGCGTCGGACTCAACGAGCGCGAAGAGTTCCTGCGCGACCTGATGCTGGACTACGGCATCATCCACCGTGACAGTGAAGACGGCGGCTACCGCCCGGGCTCCGGTGCGGTGCTCTCGTTTGCGCGCGCCACGTGGCGTCCGTTGCGGCAGCGCCTGCTGCGTCACGAAGCGATGCACGGAGTGTTCTATGTTTCCGAACGGTTCCGTGAGGGGTCGTTTGAACTGTGGGAGCAGATGTCACCGCTGGAGCAGGAGTACTGGCGGCTGTTCCTGGGCAATAAGGGCCGAATGGACGGGCGAGAGGGCTACGACGGTTACGACGTCGACCGGCTCTACCTGCTGGTCAACGAGATGCAGGCCCACGTGCTGCAACTGCATCCGCACGAGGTGAACCCCTATTTCCGCGACTTCTACGCCGGACGGATCCGAGAGGTGGTGCCCGAATCGGCGCAAATTGTCAACGAGCTGCTGGCTACCGATCCGCACGTCTTTGTCAACACGCGTCGCGCGCTCGAAGAACTGCTGGAGGAAGTGTCCGGCATCCGCGGCGGCTACCTGATGGCGGTCTATCCGGAAGAGGTCGAGATCCTGCACCGTTGAGCAGCGCGAACATCGCCGCCGCCGTGCGCCAACTGGCGGAGCTCAGCGCCGCCTATATCGACGCCTCCTCCATGATCGTCTGCAACAAGGCGGGCATCCTGGACGACCTCGCAGCGAGCTGCGAGCTCTACTGCGTACCGCAGGTGCTGGCCGAGACCGGCTACGACGACGCCCCGGTGACGCTTTCATTAC
>PWMO01000427.1 GCA_003558175.1 Spirochaetaceae bacterium | reverse complement strand
TCTCCGGCACCTTTGCCGACCCGCTGAATGCAACGCTGGAGATGAGCGGGACGGCGGAGCTGGACAGCGCGGTGCAGATCGGGCACCTCACGCTGACTGACTCGGCGGCAGTGACGGTGGCCGGGAACGCACTGAATCTGGCCGGTGATCTCAGCATAAGCGCCGGGACAACCCTCGATACGGACGGTGCCGGAGGCCCCTACGACATCACCCTTGGCGGCAACTGGACCAACAACGGCAGCTACACTTCAGGGGCAAACAGAGTAACCTTTACCGCGTCATCGGTACCTGGTGGCACGGTGACGATCACAAGCGGGGGAACGGGAGAAGCGCAGCAGTTCAACAATGTTACGTTCGATGATGAAGGCCACGGCAGCAGCTTTGCGTTTGGAGCGAATGACGTTCAGATCAACGGCAATGTTGTCATTTCCTCCGGGACGGTGGACGGTGGCGAAGGCACAATCAGCGTTGGCGGTAACTGGACGAACAGTGCAACCTTCACCGCGAACGGATCAACGGTTGACTTTATCGGGGCTGGAGCAACCGAAATCAGCGGCGATACAACATTCGCAACGCTGCAAAGCACGGTTGCCGGAAAGCGGATTGAGTTCGCCGCCGGGAGCACCCAGACGGCAGCTACGGTACGTTTCATCGGAGTAGCCGGAAATCTGATTGAACTGGTGAGCCGGACGCCGGGCACGCCGTGGAATCTGAACTATACCGGTGCAACGGACGCGGTCGAGTTCGCGTTCATCCAGGACAGCAATCTGCAGTCAACCGATATCACCCCGGCCAACAGTTCTAATGGTGGCGGCAATGATCCTGCGCCGGATACCGCACAATGGAACTTCGCAGCAGCCCCCATAACCTGGGGGGGAAGTATCAGCGACGAGTGGGCGGACGGGGGCAACTGGAGTACCGGGACGGTACCAACGGACTTTGAAGCAGCTGTGATTCCTGACGGAGCGGCAAACCTGCCGGCGCGCCTCACGGATACCCGGCGGATTGATACCCTTGATATCCAGCACACCGGGAACGGGCTCGACATCAATGGACAATCGTTTACCATTCTCAACGCATCGAGCGAGCCGACGCCGCTTCTGAACGCCGGTACCATTGTGCGCAATGGAGGCGACGTGCTGGATGTGGAGAACTTCAGCGGGCCGATTCCGGGTACGGTGCGCTACCGGACGCCCGGTGCAATCCAGGTGTACGGTTCTGATGACTACGTTGATCTGGAAATAGACCACGCCGGGACATCGACCATAAGCGCCGATCTGTCGCTGGCTGGCAGCCTTGCCATTCTGAGCGGGGAGCTTGATACGCAGAACAACGCGGTCTCGGTTGTCGGGGCGACCAGCAATGAGGGAGTCATTGCCGGTGGGAGCGCACTGCTGACATTTGGTGGTAACGTAAGCGGAGAGGGTGAGATACTCTCCGGCACCGGTGGCCTGCTCTTTGAAGCCGACTACAGCGGCGGGGTTCTCACCGGGGCAGGCAGTGCGTCAGAGATTGTGTTCCAGGGTGACACGAGCTTCGGCGCCTTTACGCCCAACGGCAGCACAATTGCTTTTGCCGGGGCGGCGCAGCAGAGCCTTGATTCGAACGGTATCGCACTGCCGGCGGTCAGAATCAACAAGACGGCGGAAGCGAACGCGCTGCGCATAGTGCAAAATGACGTCGCTCAGCACGCAGGCGCAACGCTCACAATTGAAGCCGGGACGCTCGATCTCGATGAAGAGCAGGCAGCCTGGACGTTGGGAGCGGACCTTGTGATCGGCAACGACGCTCGAGTGAACGTCGGGGGCGGCAGTCTGTTGGGTGACCAAAAGGTGACGCTCAGCGGGGGTGAGCTCAGTCACGGAACAGGCACTGTCGAGCTATCATCGCTACTCGTGAGCTCCGGCGGAACCTACAGTGATACAGGAGGCCCGGGCACCCTGTCGCTCAGCGGCCGGCTGGAGATGAGCGGCGGGGGCATTGAGTTGGGTGAGAAGACGGTTACGACGGGGAGAATCCTCGTCACCGGAGGAGATCTTGATCTTGGCAGCGCAGAGCTGACGTTGAATGAAGCCTCTGCGAATAATGAGATCAACACCAGCGGGACTATTGCCGATGCCGGCAGCACGTTGAGGCTTACCGGTACGGGCGCAAGTCTGACGCTGGATGATAGTGAGCGGATCGGCAATCTGGTGGTGGATGCAACCGGGGTCACCTTGATTAGCTCCGGTGCGGAATTGGACGTGAACGCACTCGAGGTGACCGCCGCCGGCGCGGCGTCGTTGAACGCTGGGACCCTGGCCACGGCGGGCGCAGCGACGATCAACGGAAGCTGGAGCGCAACGTCAAACGCTGCTCTACGATTTGGCGACACGTTGACCGTGCCGGGGGTTTTGAACGTGGGATCCGGCGGAGCAAGCGCGGCCGGCGCTGCGGACTTCAGCGGTGGAACGTTGCACCTCAGCGGAAACGCATACGAGCAGCGCGAAGGGAATCTGGTGCTGGGCACACTTGACGGCGCGGCCGGTTCGACAATCACCTTCAGCGGAACGTCCAACCAGAGCTTTACCACAAACGGTGAGGTGCTGGGTGACGTGACGATCAACACCGGGGCCGGGGTGACGGTGACACTGATCGGAGACGCGGATCTTGCGACAGGCAGCGGTACGCTGACGCTGACCGGGGGTAGGCTTGCCGTAGCTGGAAACGAGCTGAGCCTTGGGGCTGACCTGCTGCTAGACAACGGGACAGAACTGAGCCTGGGGAACGGAACGCTGAGCGGGGGCGAGCACAACCTCACGGTGGCCGACGGGACCCTTGATGCCTCGGGGAGCTCTACGGTGACAACCAGCGGGAACCTCACGCTGAGTGATGCGGCGGCCACGGTAGCGGTTGGGACGGGAAGCTTCAACGTGGGGCAGATGAGCGTTTCGGCCGGCAGTTTCACCCAGACGGGGGATAACGAGACAAACGAGCAGGTTGTCGCAAGTCTTGCGGTCTCCGGTAGCGGGAACGTGGTGTGGGACGGTGCTGCGGA
>PWMO01000032.1 GCA_003558175.1 Spirochaetaceae bacterium | reverse complement strand
GTTTGGTCCGCGGCCCAGGGACTACTCGTACACAATCCCACGCAAGCAGAAGCGGGCGGCCATCAAGTCGCTGCTGAGCCTGAAGAATCGCGAGGGTGCATTGCGCGTCGTCGAAGACTTTCAGGTTGAAAGCGGAAAGACCCGAGATTTTGTGTCAATCATGCGCAACGTCTGCGGTGGAGACCGGGTGGTGCTTGTCCTTAAGGATGACGACGCAATGGTCAAGCGGGCGGCGGCCAATGTTCCGTGGTTGAAGTTTCAGACCTACAACCGGTTGAGCGCCCACGAGTTGCTTTACTGCAAGGAGCTTGTGCTGATGGAGTCCGCTGCTCTCAATCTCAACAGCTTTTTTGACCGGGTGCGGAACGGAGAGTAGAGACTATGACGGCTGATCAGATAATCATTGAACCGTTGTTGACGGAAAAGACCAACCTGCTTCGTGAGCAGAACCAGTACGCGTTCCGCGTGGACTTTCGCGCCAACAAGTTGCAGATCAACGCTGCGATCAGGGAGCTCTTCGGTGTTTCGCCGGTCGCATGCAACGTGGTGAACGTAAAGGGCAAGCCGAAGCGGGTGCGCGCCAAGATCGGTTACACGTCGCGCTGGAAGAAGGCGGTGGTGACCCTCGCGCCGGGCGACAAGATCGGTATTTTTGAAGGCGTGTAGGAGGTCAGCGTGGGTATCAAGAAATACAAGGCGATCACGCCCGGGATGCGTTACAAGACCGGCTTGACGTTTGAAGAAGTCGACAAGAAGAAAGCTGAGAAGTCCTTGACCAAAGGCAAGGGGTTTGCGGCCGGGCGCGACTCGGCGGGGCGGATCAGTGTTCGGCGCAAGGGTGGGCGTCATAAGCGCAAGTATCGCGAGATTGACTTTCGGCGTGACAAGATCGGCGTGCCCGGCAAGGTTATGGCGATCGAGTACGATCCAAACCGGAGCTCCAACATTGCGCTGATACAGTACGCCGACGGCGAGAGGCGTTACATCGTGGCTCCGAAGGGGCTTGCTGCCGGCGCAGTTGTAGAGAACGGCGAGTCGGCGCCAATTCGGGTCGGCAATAACCTGCCGCTCGATCGCATACCGCTTGGATCGACGGTGCACAACGTTGAGTTGCAGAAGGGGCGCGGCGGACAGATGGCGCGTTCGGCAGGTACGGGCGCCGTGCTTGTCGCAAAAGAGAAAGACTACGTCACCTTGCGCTTGCCGTCCGGCGAGATGCGGCTGGTTTTCAAGCGTTGCAGTGCCACCATTGGGACGGTAGGCAACGAAGACCACATGAACGTATCGCTGGGTAAAGCCGGACGTGCGCGCTGGCTCGGGAGAAGGCCAAAGGTTCGCGGTGTTGTTATGAACCCGGTAGACCATCCGCACGGCGGCGGTGAAGGCAAGACTTCTGGTGGCCGGCACCCGGTAACCCCGTGGGGACAGCCCACCAAGGGGTACAAGACCCGCAAGAAGCGCAAGTCGTCGAGCAAGTTCATTGTGAAGCGAAGGAAATAGGAGTAGCCAGTGTCGAGATCGATTAAGAAGGGGCCGTTCATTGAGAAGAGTCTCTACACCCGGGTGGTGGATATGAACCGCTCAGGGCAGAAGAAGATGATCAAGACCTTCTCACGGTGCTCCACCATCATTCCGGAGATGGTCGGTATAACCATCTCCGTATATAACGGAAAAACCTGGGTGCCGGTATACGTTACCGAGAACCTGGTGGGGCATAAACTGGGTGAGTTTGCACCCACTCGTGTGTTCCGCGGTCACGCGGGATCCGACCGCAAAGCATCCAGGCGCTAACGGGAGCAGGAAGAGAGCTATGGCGGAACAAAACGGCTACCGCGCCTTGGCGCGCTACATACTGGTGTCACCGTTCAAGGCGCGCCGGGTCGCCGACAACGTGCGTCGGCGCCCTTACCCTGAAGCGGTTGCGATTCTTGACAATCTGCCGCACAAGTCGGCACGCATTCTCAAGAAGGTCATCCAGTCTGCTGCGGCAAACGCGCTGTACCACAACAAAAACCTCGATGAGGACATGTTGTATGTCAGGGAGCTGCTGGTCAACGAGGGGCCGAGAATGAAACGGCTCTGGCCTCGCGCGCGGGGGCGAGCGGACATGCTGCACAAGCGCATGAGTCACATCACCGCAGTTGTTGACGAGATGAAGAGTACGGGGGCATAGCGTGGGACAGAAAGTTAATCCGGTCGGAATCCGATTAGGCATCAACAAGACGTGGCGTTCCAAGTGGTTCGTCGACCCACGCGAGTACGCTGATACGCTGCACGAAGACCTGAAACTGCGCAAGCTTATCGACAAAAGTCCGTTGACGCGGGGCGCCGAAATCGCAGACGTCGAGATCATTCGGCATCCGCAGCGAATTACGCTGGTGATTCAGACCTCGCGGCCCGGAGTGGTTATCGGCACGAAGGGCTCGAATATCGAGAAGGTCGGCAACATGCTGCAGAAAGCCGCCGGCAGGAAGATCCAGATCAAGATCAAGGAGATCAAGCGGGCCGAAACCGACGCGCAGGTCATCGCGTTAAACGTGGCGCGGCAGTTGCGGTCGCGGGCGTCGTTTCGACGCACGTTGAAGATGGCGGTATCTTCGGCAATGAAGGCCGGTGTGCAGGGTATCAAGATCCGCATTTCGGGGCGGCTTGGCGGCGCGGAGATGTCGCGGACCGAGTCAATCAAAGATGGGCGTGTTCCGCTGCATACGCTGCGTGCCGATATCGGGTACGGCTTCGCTGAAGCGAATACAACCTTCGGGACGATCGGGGTAAAGGTGTGGACGTTCCAGGGCGAGGTCTTGCGCCGCGATTCCAAGGATGACGCTGGTTTGCTGGTCCGCAAGCGCCGTGAGAAGGCGCCCGCGAGGAGTTGATAGATGCTGAGTCCCAAGAGAACAAAGTATAGAAAGCGTCAGCGGCGGGTCGGTACATCGTTGCTGGGCCGCGCGAACCGCGGCAATCAGTTGAGTTTCGGCGACTTCGGCCTGATGTCGACCGAGTCGGCATGGATCACCAACCGGCAGATTGAAGCGGCGCG
>PWMO01000288.1 GCA_003558175.1 Spirochaetaceae bacterium | reverse complement strand
CTCAACGTAGCTCGCCCTCGATAACGCGGCAGAAGGAGTGCGCTACGTTGAGGTCCGGTTTGCGCCACAGCTGCACATGCATGACGACTTCGGGTTTGAAGCGGTCATGCACGCCGTTGACCGGGGTCTGCGTCGTGCACGCGATACCATCAACACCGGGCTTGCAGAAGGCGTGCCTCCGTTTGAGTACGGCATCATTGTCTGTGCCATGCGCTTCTTCACCGCTGGATTCTCACGCTACTATCGGGAGCTGTACAACGTACATCGATACTCCACGCCTACCGAGATTACCCAGTATGCGTCGATTGAAGCGGCCAAGGCAGCGGTTAAACTGCGACGCGAAACCGATGTCCAGGTAGTGGGGTTTGACCTCGCCGGCGCTGAGCGCGGCAATCCCGCGGCAGTACACGAACGGGCGTTCGACTATGCGCACCGCGGATTTCTGAATAAGACGGTTCACGCCGGAGAGGCGTACGGGCCTGAGTCTATCTTCCAGGCAATCACCAGGCTGCACGCCGACCGCATCGGTCACGGGCTGCATCTCTTCAACGAGAATCTCCTCGGCCTCGACGCTCCCGAAGACCGGCGCATCTACGTGCAGAACCTGGCCGACTTCATTGCCGACAACCGCACGACAATCGAAATCTGCCTCACCAGCAACCTGCAGACAGCTCCCGATATCCACACCCCGGACCAGCACTCGCTCGGCAGGATGCTCGATCACAAGCTCTCGATAACCTTCTGCACCGACAACCGCCTGGTATCGCACACCAGCGTGAGCAACGAGATCCGCCTCGCGCTCGAGCACTTTCCGATCTCGCACAGCCAGCTGAAGAACATCATTATCTATGGATTCAAGCGCTCGTTCTTCTATCGTCCCTATCCGGAGAAGCGCCGCTACGTTCGCGGCGTGATCGACTACTACGAATCGCTCGAGCGGCAGTTCGGGATCGGAGAAGAATGACCATGGAGCATACGCAACGTTTTGCCTGTATCGTGCTGCCGGAGGGAAACTCGCGCCTGAAGCCGCTCGCGCAGACCCTCGGCAATTACGCGCACGAGGTGCGCACGTTTGCCGAAGCGCACCGCTCACAGCGAGAATTGATCGACCGCGTGGCCGATGCCGACTGCATCCTGCCGATGGGAGGCACGCGCCTCGATGCAGATCTGCTCGAAGCGTGCCCGAGGCTGCGCTACATCGGCCTGGGTGCGACACTGTTTCACGGCGAGAGTTCCAACATCGACCTGCAGACTGCGAGACGGCGCGGCATAGTGGTTACCGGAGCTCGCGACTACGGAGACATCGGGGTTGCCGAGTGGGTTGCAGCGGTCGCGGTGAAGTTCCTGAAGCAGCCGCACTGTAATGGCGAACTCGCAGGCACGGTCTGCGGCGTGGTTGGTGCCGGTGCGTCCGGATCGTTGACCGCGCGGACACTGGCGGCGCTGGGTGCCGAGGTGCACTACTTCAGCCGCAGCCGCAAGGCAGATCTGGACGCCGCGGGCATTCATTTTCTTGAGCTCGCCGAGTTATTGCGGCGCTGCCGCGTGGTGTCCATTCATCTGCCGCGACGGGTCCATCTGATCGGTCGTGAACAACTGAGTACGCTGGGGAACGACAAGCTGCTGCTGAACACCTCGGTCGGTCTGCCGGTAGAAGAGAGGGCGCTGCGGTCATGGATCGAGCAGCAGAGAAACATCTTTGCCGCCGACGCCGACGGAATCGGGGAGCTGGCCGACATCGCGCGTGCGCACCCGCGCATCGAGTATCTCGACGCCTCGGCGGGTTATACCCGGCAGGCCGAACAACGCCTGTTTGCCCAGGTGGAAAGCCGGCTGCGCGAGTTTCTGCTTGCCGATCGGTCTACGCGATCGAGCAATCACTCTTCGCGATCGAACTGAAGGGTGACCACCAGAACCTCGGCGCCGGACGCCGACTCGGCCACCGCCGCAAACTCCGGCCGGCCCTCATCGCGCGTGATCACCGCGGACTTTCCCTCCCAGAACAGGTCGAGGTAGGTACCGGTCAACGCGGCGGTTACTCCGCCGCCGCTGTCGCTGGCGACAATGCGCTGCGGCAGCACCTCGGTGAAGTCTTCGCGGCCCTGCTGCCACTGCGTGCCCTCGGCGCGCAGGTCCACCCAGAGGTCACGTTGCCAATGCACCCGCTCCCAGACGGGGAAAAAGAGATCGCGGCAGATGGTGATGCCGATTTCGAGCCCCTCCACCATCGCCGGCCCTACCGCCGTCAGGTCTCCCGCGTCGAGCCCGATCAGGTCGCGCTCGAAATCGGTGAGATACACCTTGTCCTGCTCATGGATCACCTTGCCGTCGGGTCCGTAGAGCACGCTGCGGTTGGTGAGGCGAACCTCCTCGCGCGCGATTGTCTCTTCCGGCAGCGTTGCGGCGGGGTCCTGCGCCCCGGCGGGATCCGCGGCAAAGTAGGAACCGGCAAGGATGTGCAGCTGTTCGCGGCGCGCCAGCTCGCCGTAGATGCGGTCCATGATTGCGCGAACCCTGTCGCCCTGCTCGACAAACAGCTGCTGCGGGGTATCCGGAACGTCGTCGTTGCCGGCCATGCGCCGCAGCGCACCCTCGACGCTGCTGGAGCGGTGCACGATGTCGAAGTAGGGTGTTGTGGCCAGAAAGACGTTCAGGTACTCAGGAAACACCACGAGGTCGGCATCACGCTCTGCGGCCGCCTCCACCGCTTCACGCACCATCGTACCAAACTCGGCCGCCGACGAGTACAGTTCTTCGCTGATTTCTACCTGTGCTACGGCCACGGTAAACTCGTCGCGCTGAGGCTCTGCCGTGGCGAGTGCCGGCAGCAGTGTGAGTGCGCTGCAGACTGCCAGCTGCAACAGCAGCCGCAGTGCCGTTGGTCGCATAGTTGTGAGTATAGAAGCGCTGACGGGTTGGCGCAACCCGTGGCAACAGTTCGGGTGCACGACAATTTCGTTGGATAGAACGGAAAAGTGGTTGAGGGAAAAGGATTATCGTCCTATACTGACAGTGTCTACGCTGTCAGTATAGGAGATGCTATGGACCAAT
>PWMO01000449.1 GCA_003558175.1 Spirochaetaceae bacterium | reverse complement strand
GACGGCGCGATGGACAGGCACGGCAATCTGGTGTCTATTTCAAGTTCCGCAACGGGACCTTCCGAGGCGGGTTTTAACTGCTCAGGCTTTGCAAAGTGGGTTGTGGATGGACTCTACCAGCCGCGAACCGGTGAGTACCTCGATATCGGGCAGCTGAAGGCTCGGCACCCCGGTATCCGGGGGCATGGCTGGAGTGATGGACTGGAAGATGAACGCGATCCCTACTTCGGACTGGACTGGTCACGCAACCTCGCGCTGGCGATGAAGCGGCTCGATACCCCCGATCGACAGCTCGAGATCACCGCCGCCGACGTCGGTTCGCTGCAGTTCTCGCAGTCCGTGCCAAACATCGGGTTCGCGGTTGAGGAGCTTAACCGGGTGTTGTATCTGCTGGCGCTGCGCGAACCGGGCCATTTCTACATCGGTAGTGTCAACCGTGAGTTCGGTCGAGAACCTGTACTGCGCCAGCACATGCATGTGGCGCTTTTCTTCCCCTATTTTGATGCCCTGGGCCGCTATCAGGTTGCAGTTATGGAGCGCAGCGTGGAGACCAGTCTGGCGTCGCTCCAACGGCGTTACGCTGATTCGGCGGTACACCTGGTGCGCGTGCGGGCTGCCGAGCCGTTTCTGCCACCGGCGTTGCCTGATTCCTCTTTTATTGAATATTCCCCGGCGCTGAGATATCTTTCGAGATAGTATGAAAAGACTTCTGTTGGTGGCCGTGGCACTCCTGTGCAGTGGCTATCTGTGGGCTCAGACTTCGGACCGGGAGATCTTCCAGCAGGCCGAGTCCCGCTTCCGCGCAGGTGACTACGCGATAGCTCTGGAGCGCTACGAAACGCTGATACGGCAGCATCCGGTGTCACAGCTCGTGCCGGACGCACACTTTCGACGCGCCGTGGTGTTGTACCGGCTGCAGCGCTATCAGGAGTCGCTTGAGCTGTTGCAGCGTGTCGAGACGCGGTTTCGCTCCACCCGTTTTCTGCAGCAGGTTCCGTTCTGGAAGGGTGTCGTCAGTTACCGGCTTGGGGAGTATCAGGCCGCCAAGCAGGAGTTCGAGCGCTTTCTGGATGCCGATGCGGTGCTTGCGCAGCGCTCCCAGGCGCTGCTTTATCTGGCGTTGAGCGAGGTAGCCTTGGGTGAACGGCAACGCGCCGTCGCCGCCCTTGAAGAGCTTTTTGCGGTAGCGGCCATGGAAGACGAGCCCTATGCGCTGAGTGTCTACTTCTCGCTGCTGCTGCAGGTGGACCGCAACCAGGACGTCACAGCGCTGTATGAAGAGCTCGTAGCGGTGTCGGAAGTGTCGGGGCCGTGGGAGGAGTCAATCAGGCTCTACGCCGCAGAGGCGTACTACCGCAGTGGTCGCGTCGGACCGGCCGAAGAGATCTATCGTGACTTGCGGGTCGCCTCACCGCCGGTTGCCACGGTTGCCTTTCAACGGCTGTTTCAGATTGCGCAGGACGCCGGTGACGAAGAAGCGTTCTTTGCCGTTGTGAGCGAGGCCGAGCAGGCGCTTGCCGGACGAACCGAAGTCTTGAAAGACTTCTGGCTGCACGTTGGTATCGAGACATACAACCGTGATCGGTTCGACCTCGCGGAGTTGTATCTGCAGCGGGTGTGGGATTTGCGGCGGCGCGAGGCCATCAGCCACACCGTTCCACTCTATCTGTCCGAGCTGCTCGCACGGCGCGACGAGCGCTCGCGCGCGGTCAACATCCTCACGGAGTACCTCTCGCTGTCGCAGGAGAACCGGGACGAAGTGTTGCTGCGGCTGGGAAAGCTCTCCGTTGAACAACAGGATTGGCGCCGGGCGGCCGACGCTCTGCGCGAACTGGTCGAGCAACACCCGGATTCGCAGTACATGTCCGTGGCCCTGTACCAGTATGCGTTTGCGCTCTACCGGCTTGAACAGCTTGATGAGTCGCTGGCAGTGGTGGAAGACGCGTTTGCCGACGGTCGGACCGGGCGACAGACCGGGGATTTTCTGCGTCTGAAGGCGCAGCTGCAGCGAGACCGCGGGGAGCTGGAAGAAGCGCTGCAGGCGCTGCACGAGTTGATCACGCGCGACCGGCAAGATATCGACGCGCGCGTTGATTACGTGACGCTGCTGTTTCGCCTCGAGCGCTACCGGCGCGTTCTGAGCGAATCGGAACAGCTGCTTTCGGACCACCCGGAGCGTCTCGCCGACCGCAGTGACCTCACGGTACAGCTTGACTACATGATGGGGCTGGCGCATATCTCGTTGCGCGACTACGAGGCGGCAATTGAACGGTTGCAGCGGCTGCCGGACGATGCCGAGGGGTTTGCCGCCACCGCGCCCGGTCGGGACTTTGAGGTGATCTATCCCTACGCGCTCTACTATCGCGGCTGGGCGCACTATCGGATTTCGCAGTACGACCAGTCTACCGCCCATTTCTCGCGCCTGCTCACGCATGACGAGCAGCACCATTTCGCACCGCGGGCCGCCTATCTTGCGGGCTGGAGCGCCTACAACCAGGGTCGCTACGCCGACGCCGAAGACTACCTGCGGCAGCTCAAAGCAATGAGACCCGGTGGAGACCTCGAAGTGGAAGCCGGCTTTCTGCTCGGGCAGACGCTGGCGGCTCGCGAACGGTTCGATGCGGCGCTTATCGAGTATCGCAACGTCTTCCTCGATAACCCGGACTCGCGCTATGCGGACGATTCGCTGTTCGAATATGCCGGGGTTCTGGCCAGAATGGACCGCATAGACGATGCGGTTCTGGAATATCGAAACCTGCAGCGACGGTTTCCGCACAGCGAACTGGCCGAAGAAGCGATGTATCGACGCGGAGAACTGCTGTTTGAGCAACAACGCTACTCCGAGGCGCGCAACGCGTTCTTCGAGCATCGCAGTATCTTTCCGCAGGGAGAGCTGGTGCACGCATCGCTCTACTGGGGCGGCATTTCGGCCCAACGATCCGGCGAGTACTCCGGAGCGCTCCTGCTCTGGGAGCAGCTCATACGCGCTCACCGAAACAGCCGTCATCGACCCGATGCAATGCTGCGCGCCGCGGAAGTGTACGAGGAGCGTGGCGAGTAT
>PWMO01000439.1 GCA_003558175.1 Spirochaetaceae bacterium | reverse complement strand
CTTTCTGGCCCGGAGGCTCGGACTGTCCGGATTTTGATGGAGCGTACATGCTGCTGAACCTCTCGCGACTCACCGATTATCGCTGCGAGGATGTCCATTCTGCGGCACGTCGCTATCTGGCACACGCGCTGATGCATGAAGACCCGAACCAGGAAGGGTGGTTACTCCACCGCCGCGGCAGTTCTCCTTCAGATTGGAAGTCACGACCCCACTGGATCTGGAAGGACGGCCACACGGAGGTCAGTGCCGAATATCGAGACGAAGACCCTTCACGCACGCACATCATGCTCGGAAGCTGGTTCTATCCGCTCTCCATCGCGCTGGTTTCCATGATACTTGGTGACACCGGTTATGAGGGGCCTTACCGTCTGCACCGTATGTCACTGCACGAGGCCAACGTAGTCACCGCGAAAGGGATTGTGCGCTAATTGGGGCTGACGGGGCGCTGATGTCAAAAAGTTCCAGACAGCGTCAGCTACTTACCGTTGCGACAGGCTCGTCTGCTGCTACAATCGTAAGCATCACCAATTCACATAAGGAGGACTGTGTGATGAAGCGACTCTGTTTCGTGTTGATTATTGCTGCGGTAGTGGTAAGTGGTGCTTTCGCCGGAGGACAGGCGGAACCGGCAGCTCGTCCGGAGGCAGATGCTGAACCCATCAATCTGCGATTTGGTGCGGTGAACCCAATGAGTCATCCGTTCCTGCAGGGTGCGCAGCATATGGCCGACTTGCTGGAAGAACGCAGCGATGGGCGGATTACGATCACGTTCTATCCCAGCAGTCAGTTGGGCGGCGTGTCCGAGATGCTGCAGCAGGTGCAGGTAGGCGCGTTGGACCTGACGTTTTCCAAACCGGGCACGCTGGCGGATATGGGATACGAAGAGATCAATGTTTACGAGCTGCCCTACGTGTTTCGTGATGAGGACCATCTGAATGAAATAATGTTCTCGGAGATCGGCGAGCAACTGCTGGACGGCGTACAGGAAGCCGGTCTGCGCATGGTGTCGCTTGCATACTATTCCGACGGTGCGCGGAGCATGTTCTTCCGCGAAAAAGAAGTCAGAACGCTGGCGGACATGCGGGGGCAACGGGTGCGCGTACAACCAATTCAGGTGTTCATTGACCTGATGGAAGCGTTTAATGCCTCTCCCACACCAATTGCCTACGCTGAGCTGTTTTCTGCGTTGCAGACCGGGGTTGTGGATGCCGCCGAGAACCCACTGACCGGCTATCACGCCAACAACTTCTTTGAAGTTGCCCCGATCTTCGTCTTTAACGAGCACACAATGGCTCCGAGCATGGTGCACATGTCCGAGATGACGTGGAATAGGCTGAGTGCAGCCGACCGTGAGCTCATCCGTGATGCCGCAGTTGAAAGCGGTCTGTTCGTTCTCGAGCTGGTTGCTTCGCAACGTGAAGATCTGATCGCGGAACTGGAGAATGAGCACGGCGTAACCTTCATCGAGCTTGAGGACAAGGACGCGTGGCTCGAAGCGGCACGGCCGGTCGTACAGGAGTACGGAGCAAACTACCTGGACTTGATCGAGCGAATCC
The DNA here is from genome assembly GCA_003558175.1 of Spirochaetaceae bacterium. Taxonomy (GTDB): domain Bacteria; phylum Spirochaetota; class Spirochaetia; order DSM-27196; family PWMO01; genus PWMO01. The sequence continues at coordinate 10,502 of PWMO01000439.1, read as the reverse complement.
AGGCCGTACAGTAGTCTTTCGTCGGCGCGGCGCGAAAGCGTCGTCTGCGTTGCTCACACAGAATGAGCCGGCCAAGGCGCACCATCGGCGCCGGCCGGCTCGCGGTGCAGGCTGTTCGTCCGTCCCACAGACAGACTGTCGATTCATTTTCTGTACGTTCGGAAGGTACTAATGAAAGCAGATTCTTCTTTGCATCGGAGGCTGGTGGCTGCCACAGAAGCGCTCTATCACGTGTGCAACGCGCTCTGTAACGCACTCCTGTCTACCCAGATTGTGGCGATATCGATTGTGGTCATTGGTCGATTTGCATTTCGGCGCAGTCCCGGATGGGGCGAGGAGCTCTCGTTGCTCTGTATGGTTTGGTTTACCATGCTGAGTGTGAGTATCGGGTTCCGGAACGAGAATCATATTCGGATGACGGTGCTGGACCGCCTTCTGCCGCGCAAATGGTTGGCGGGTATCAGTGTCTTCAACGACCTAGTCGTCCTGGCCTTTGCATTCATTCTGATCCGACACGGTATAGACGTTGTGCTGCTGAACATAAACCGAATGAGTACCGCCCTGCGCATCTCGGTTGGCATTCTGTATGCGTCGGTTCCCGTCGGCGGAGTCTTTCTGATCGCAATGCTGACACTGAAGTCTGCCTGTCGGCTGTTTGAAGGACGAGGTCTCCAGGAGGCGCACGATGCCTGACACCAACATAGCGATTGCTATTCTGCTCGGCAGTTTCCTGTTCATGATTGTGATCGGCCAGCGGATTGCCCTGGCAATGGGAATCTCAGCAGCGCTGACCAGCTGGTACCTCGGCCTCCCTCTGTCCACCATCGTGATGAACATGGTCAAGGGAGCAAACGTATTCGTGCTGCAGGCGGTTCCGTTCTTTATCCTGGCCGGAGCACTGATGGGCGCGGGAGGGATCTCCGATCGACTCATCGTGTTGTCAAAGGCGTTGATCGGCTGGATGCGTGGTGGGCTGGCGATGGTCAATATTCTGGCCAGCATGTTCTTCGGCGGGATATCCGGCTCGGCCACCGCCGATACCTCCTCGATCGGCTCGATATTGATTCCAATGATGCGTAAAGAAGGTTACGACGCAGATTTTGCCACGACGGTCACGATGGCCAGTTCAATACAAGGGTTGCTCGTGCCTCCAAGCCACAATTTCGTGATCTTCGCCATGGCTGCCGGTGGCGTGAGCGTTGGCCGGCTGTTCATGGCAGGTCTTTTCCCGGGGATCTTTCTTGGCATCGCGTTGATGGTCTACAGTTACATCGTTTCGCGGGCGAAGAATTACCCCAAAGGCGCGCCGTTTAACCTCAAGCTGGCGTTGGTTTCAACCTATCATGCGGCCTGGGGTCTGATGACGGTACTGATTGTTGTTGTCGGTGTGGTCGGCGGCATCTTTACTGCCACGGAGGCCGCGGCAATTGCCGTTCTCTGGGCAATTTTCGTTACGTTTGTGGTCTACCGCGAGATCCCGGTTCGAGCGTTCTACGGCGTTCTGACGTCAACCATGAAAACCCTGGCAATTGTGATGGTTCTGATATCTGCAGCCGGTGCCTTTGGTTTTCTCGTCGCCTATCTGCGTATACCTACCGTTTTCGCTGAAGCGATGTTAGGGCTTACCAGTAACCGGGTCGTGATTCTTGTGTTGATCAATCTACTGCTGCTGTTCCTTGGAACGTTAACCGGAATGTCCGCTCTGATTGTCATTATGACTCCCATCCTGCTGCCGATCGTAACGCATTTCGGGATGAGCCCCGTTCACTTTGGTGTCGTGATGATTCTCAACCTGGGGATCGGTTTGATCACGCCGCCGGTGGGCGGTGTGCTCTTCATTGGAAGCGCCATATCAGGGTTGTCAATCGAGAAGTTGTCGAAGGCCATGGTTCCGTTCTATGTGGTCATGGTCGGAGTGCTGTTGGCTATCACGTTCATAGCGGAACTCGTTATGTTTCTTCCCGGGCTCTTCTATTGAGGCCCTGTGCGCCTAACGTTCATCCGGGCAGGCGGCACGAGCCAAGCGGCGTGTCGAGAATCATGACTTGCGCTGAACAAGTCTGTGAAGGTAAGCTGGGTGCGCTATGTATAGCCGGCTCTCCTCGATCCGATCCCGTGTTCTCGTCACTTTGATCGGGAGCCTTGGACTTGCGTTCCTGGCGTTTGTGCTTGGTATCGGTCAATACGTGTCTTTCGTCCGATGGACGACAACCACCGTTGAGTCCACGGCCAGGCTGGCAGAGGTGCCGCTCGCCCTTTCCAGAATGGTAAGCGCGTTCGAGACGTACACCAATACCGGTAACCAAGAGTTTCGGGAGCTTTTCTGGAACGAATCGGCAGCAATTCAGTCTGCTCTGGATGACATTCGCGGCATGCACCGCAACAGTCCGCGGCTCTCGGCCTTTCAGCGCAGTTTGTCTACAATGTTTGAATACTACCGGCGTTCGGCCGGCTCGATCATTGAGCTGTCGGTGTATGACGCGGCTGTCTACTCAGAATTGCGCTTCTTAAGACTGGTTGGAAATCGAATAATCCTTCGTGCTCAGGAGCTTGTTGTCGGAACGGTCGATCTCTCGAGCCAGCAACATGCGGCGGTTCTGTCTCACACACAGGCGGTCGTGAATCGGCTCACACTCGGGATCGTGTCGCTTTTTGCGCTGCTTATTCTCGGCTCTATTGCGCTGATTCGCGATCTTTCGGCGCATCTTGATCGAGTGGAGCAGACGGCTCGGCGCCTATCTCTTGGCGACTGGAACGTTCCTGATCTTGCCGAGACGCGCTACGGTGAACTCTCTTCGGTTGCAGACGCGTTTAACGAGATGAAGCACAACATCATCGATTTTGTCGCATCGATTGAGAAGAACGCAGAACTCGACGCTCGATTGCATCGCGAGCAACTTGCGAATGCCGAGAAGGAGAAGCTGCTGCGACAGACACAGCTCAATGCACTGCAGCAACAGATCAATCCGCATTTCCTCTTCAACACGTTGAACTTGATCAGTCGAACAGCGATGTTCAACGACACCGAATCGACGATTGCGCTCGTCGAGGCGATCTCTCGAATTCTTCGCTTCAATCTCGATAATGGCTCACGAACTGTTCAACTGTCTCAGGAACTGGAAATTTTACACTCGTACATCTTCGTGCAGGAAACCCGTTTTGAAGGGCGCGTGAAGATCGTGCTTTCCGTAGATCAGAACGTTCCTGATCTTGAGGTGCCTCCTATGATATTGCAACCCCTGGTGGAGAACAGCATAATCCACGGGCTGAAGAATCGGCGCACAGGGGCGACGGTGCGTGTTGCGGTGATCTGCGAAGGCGGGCTTGTCCGCATCACGATCTCGGACAACGGTTGTGGAATAAGCCATGAACGCATGCGCGAACTTGAAGAACAGGACGAATCGGCAGCAGCCGGGAGACCGAGTATCGGTCTGGCAAACGTACGCAGCCGGCTGCGCCTCGCCTACGGCGAAGCAGGGATGCTCTCTCTCGACTCCGCGCCAGGAAAAGGGACCGAGGTAACAATCCGTATTCCGATACCACTCGAGGTCTCACCATGATCCGGATCATGATTGCAGAAGATGAGCAGTTGGAGCGTCATGCGCTGAGTACTATTCTTGTCCAGGAACTTTCCCACGAGGACGTTGCGATCGTTGAAGCGTCTACCGGTCTGCAGGCGTTGCAGGAGGCGATCGAACAGGACCCTGATATCATACTGATGGACATCGAGATGCCGGAGATGAGCGGGCTGGATTGTCTCTCTGTGTTGCGGAGTGTTGGAGTTGTCGCCCCCGCCTTGATTCTGACTGCGTACAGTCGATTCGCGTACGCGCAGAAGGCCATCCAGGTCGGAGTGAAAGACTACCTTCTGAAGCCCATCTCGCGCGACGAGCTTATGAAGTCCATCACCCTCCTGCTGCCTGAAGCAAAGATGTCCCGGCCGCCGCAGAAGGAGTCGCGCGCGGAGCGAACGGTTCGGTTTGTAAAAGCCTGCATAGAATCCCACATGAAGACTTCGATCACCCTGGGTGAAGTCGCCGAAAGTGCAGGGCTGAGTACCGCGTATGTCAGCAGGTGCTTTCGACAGGTTGCCGGCATCGGATTCAAAGAGTACCTCACGGAACAGCAGGTTCGTCACGCCAAGGAGCTGCTGAGATCGCCCGGAGCGTCAGTTTCTGCCACTGCTCGTGCGGTTGGTTTCAGTGACCCCAACTACTTCTGTAAAGTGTTTCGGCGCTGCACAGGGGTGACGCCCAGTAGATTTCGGGAAGAAGGCTGCGAGAGTAGTCTCCGCGACTGACGGCGAGGAGCGCATTCGCGTCGCTTTGTGCAAATAATTCTTGGATAATGGATGGTGTTCGGGCGACTGCCTGTTGGATGATGTCCGGGTGGATACACTGACCTGGGAGCTACAAGAACCCAGCCGGATTGCAAGGCATCCCGCAACGGTTTTTGGTGCTCCTCACGGGTGCGGCAATGGGAATTCGTCTGGAATCTGTTTTGACGGTGTTGGTGACGGGCTGCTTCTGGCAGTAAATCCCCTGCACGGGAGACGTCGATTCAGCTGTATGGTTGAATTCTGCCCTGAACCGGATGGCCCCGCTGAACAGCGATTCCTGCACGCGGGAACGGTGCACCAGGATCGTGCGCTGCTCGAGCTGCGGATGAACAGCGACGGACGCTGGTATCTGGACGTATATCTTTCCATAGCCGGCTGGTCGTGTGCCCTGAGAGATTCGTCCAGGCTCCATACCGCCGGGCGGTGGTACAGTGCAACGCTCGCGTTCGACGGACGGGAACTGTCGGGTGCGGTTGATGGGGTAACGGAACTGCGGCGGGCGGCCGCCCTGCCGGACGGATATAGTCCTCTATCAGGAGACCATTGTTCAATCGGAATGCGCCAGAACCAGGTCTCGTTCTTCCGGGGGGCTATACGGCGAATCGTCTGGTCTACGGAACCATAAGACGCGCAACGTATCCAGCACGTATCTTCAAGAATGCTAAGGAGCGGGAATCATGAAAAAGCCACAACTGGTGTTTGCATGCAACATCGCAGACGAGAACGCACGCAAGCGGATTGAGCAGTGGGTCGATATCAAAGAGGTCACGGTTGACAGCCCCCAGTCGTTGCTTGAGGAGTGTCGAGACGCTGATGGCATCATCGTCGGCTACACTTCTCATCCAATGATTACACGCGAGGTGATAGATGGTGTTGCCGGACTGAGACTGGTAGGGACTACGTATGGCGGTGTTCGTCAAAACGTAGATGACCAGTACGCGCTTTCCAGCGGCCTTACCGTAATTCACACCGGGGCGTCACGGGTGCGCCCAATGGCGCAGTACACCCTTGCGCTCATCCTGAGTTCGCTCATGCATATCCATCTCTACCACCACGATATGCGGGCAGGTGAACAATGGCCGAGATTCAAGTATCCTCGTGGCCGCATTCTGCAAGACCGTTCGGTGGGAGTAATTGGCTATGGCCGTATCGGCGAAGGAATTGTCCGTATGCTGCAGTCGTTCACCTCCCATGTGGCAGTCTGTTCACGTCATCTGAGTGCAGAAGTGGCGGCAGATGCGCGGGTATCATTGAAGTCTCTGAATGAACTATGCGCCGACGCGGAGATTATCGTTCTTGCCGGTGGGTACAATCCGGAGACACACCACATGATCGGACGCGAGCAGTTTGCGCGAATGCAGCAGGATGCGCTGTTCGTAAACATTGCGCGCGGCAAGATGGTGCACGAGGCTGCACTCATCGAAGCGCTCCAAGCCTCAAAAATCTACGCAGCGCTGGACGTTTTTGAAGAAGAACCGCTGCCTGCGGACAGCCCTCTCCGGCAGAGTGATCGCGTGTTGCTTACGCCGCATCGTGCCAATAACGCCATTGAGTTTGAGCAGCGGTGGGAGACGCTCGCGGACGAAATAGAAGCGTTTTATAGCGGCAAGCAGCCGGACTCGTCGCTCAACGCTGAGCGTGCTCGGGCAATGAGTGAGTCGTAAGAGGTCGATGTCGCAGGGAGTCGATTTGAACACATTGGCGCGCAGACAGCGAAGATTGCTACGGGCATTGCGGGATGTTTGACTACTTCATCCCGCTGCTTGGCGCAACGGCAATATCGTTCAGCATGGTGCTCGCGAAGCTGGTCTTGCGCGATACGGACGCCGGAACGTTCATCTTTTTCCGATCGTTTGCCGGGTTAGCTCTCTCGCTCACGCTTCTGCCGTTCATTCGAGTTGACCAGGCTCCGCTTTTCGCCTTCCTTCTGCTGGCGCTATCGGTTGTCCTGGTGCCATTCATTATGAACCTGTTCTTCTTCTCGGGCGTGCGCTACGCCGGAGTTGGGACGCAGACTGCAATCCTTCAGTCGACGCCCATTTTTGTGGTCCTGAGTGAGGCTGCCATTCTCAACTCGTTTGCCGCGCCTGCCGCCTGGTTTGGTGTTACGGTCATTCTGTCTGGCATCGCAATGCTGGTGACGGGAAGAAGTCACGTTCCGCCGCGGCGCGCAGTGCTGTTCGGTCTTGCTGCCGCGGCAATAAACGGTGTCAACATGGTGATTCTGGCGGTTGTGCTGCGGCATTTTTCGCGTGTTGCGCTGATTGTTGCGCAGAACGCTGCGTATGCCACTATGGCCGGGGGGTTGTTTGTTCGTGCTCAAAGCCGAGCTCACAAAAGCGCACGCGGTACAGAATTGCGCCGTGTGGTTCTGATGTCGCTACTGAGCGGCCTTCTGGTGCAAGTCGTATTCATCTACCTCAAGCTTACCTCAATTGAGCGATTAGGATCACTGGTGACTTCAGTACTTGTGCTGGCTCAACTACCGCTGACATTCCTCTTCTCGCGACTGATGCTGGGTGAGCGCATCACGCCACAACGCGCTTTCGCCACCGTGGCGATTGTTCTGGGCGCCCTCATGGTGACGGTGGCCCATTAGCAGCTGCTGGACTTGCACGACTTCGGCAGAAGATTCCCCTGGTTTCGAAATAAACACAAGACTCTTTGATGCAAACTCAATCAGCACGCCATTTACCCCCGTAATTGGAGGTATGCACGGAAAACCCAACGGACCTCCGCACGATGCTTTCTTCCGTCACCTGTTCTCCCACCCCGACGCAGCAGTAGACCTTATCCGGGCAGGACTGCCGGCCGAGATTGCATCGGGGCTGGACTTCGGCAGTCTCAAGATCCACCAGCAGAGTTACATCGCAGACAACCTGCGTGCGACGTGCTCCGATATTCTCTTTGAGCTGACGCGAAACGGTGTCAGCGACTCAGTCTACATTTATGTGCTGGTAGAACATAAATCCGCGCCCGACCGCTGGGCACTGCTGCAGTTGCTCGGCTACATGGTTGAGATCTGGAAGCAGCACCGCCGTGATAACCCGGGGCAACAGCTGCTGCCACCGGTGATTCCGCTCCTGTTCAGCCATTCGGCGCGGGTGTGGCCGTACGCGCTGGACTTCTCTGCGCTGGTAGCGCTACACTCTGAGCAGGAGCTGCGGCACACGCCGCAGTTCAACGCATCGCTCTATGAGACCGCTGGACGGTCTGCAGGCGAGGTGCGCGGCGGCGCGAGATTTGTTGCCGGGGTGCGGCTGCTGCAAGCGTATCGGGAGATCGCAAAGGTACTTGGCGATCTTGTAGCGCTCGTGCGTGATGCGTTGCCGCCGACCTCGGAGACGCGGGCGTTCTTGACGGCGATGCTGGAGTACGCGTTCCGCGTTTCGGCTGAGCCGCGAGATAGGCTGGTAGAGGCGGTGCGACAGGTCCAGTACCGGCCTGCGGAGGAAGCGATGATGACAATTGCCGAGCAATGGAAGACCGAAGGAAAAACCGAAGGAAAGCTCGAAGGAAAGCAGGCGGTGCTGATGCGGTTGATTGAGCGCAAGTACGGCATTCTGGAGGCGGAACGGCAGCTCATTCAGTCAACGCAAGAGTCCGACAAACTCGATGCCGCGCTGGACGCGATCATCGAAGAAACCGACAAAGACTCCCTCCTGCGGCTGCCGCGGTAGAGGGAACAGCCGGGCGCCGGCAAAAGAAACGCCACAAGCACATTCTTGCGGCAATCCTGATTACTGCTTTGTCTGATACTCGAAATTATGATTGTCCAATGCCGTCTACGCCCTCAACCCTCGGTGCCCACTCCAACCGGATGCCCGCTCGTTCCGCCCCTTGCGCCGCGTCGACCACGGCCCCCCGCCTTGACGGGCGTATCTTCTGACTCTACTATCTGTACATGCCGAGCACGTCACGGAGCCGTTGATGACCGGAACTGAAGCCGCATCACGCATTGAGCGCAGTTTCCGGCAACAGGTCCGCAGAAGTCGTAACCCGCGCAACGCCTACCTGCGCGTTTTCTCGGACAGGCTCGGCGTCAATCTGAATCTTGCCGAGGGGAAGCCCGGAACCGCCGATGCCAATACGCAGCAGCCGGTTCATCTGGCCAGCGTCGGCAAGCTGTTCACCGCCACCATCGTCAGCATGCTGAGCGAGCGGGGCAAGCTCTCGTTTCATGATCCGATCTCACGATATCTCGATCCGGACCTCATGTCGGGCCTGCATGTGCGGCGCGGCACCGACTACTCGAACGAGATCCAGATCCGACATCTGCTCAACCAGACCTCCGGCCTGTACGATGTGTTCTGGCCGCTGATGCGTCAGCTCGCCGACAATCAAACGTCACGGCTCATGCCGCGCGACGCGGTCGAGTGGGGCAAGCTGCATCTCAGGCCGGGCTCTACACCGGGTCGGAAACACATCTACACCGACACCAATTACTATCTGCTCGGACTGATTGTCGAGAGCGTCACCGGAAAGCCGTTCCACGATGCGCTGCACCAGTTCATCTTCAATCCGCTTGAGATGCAGAGCGCCTACATGGACGGCTTCTCCAAACCGCCAGCTCCGTCTGCCTACCCACCGGCACGGCTCTTCATCCACGGAACGGACGTCACCGAGACGCTCGGCTTTGCCGAGATCGATTACGCCGGCGGCGGCGTCCGCGCCACGCTCGATGATTACCTCAGGTTCATGACGGCGCTTGTCAATCACCGGCTTGTCAGTGCCGCAACGCTGCAGACAATGCTCTCTGATGACGCAGCGTCAATGCCCGGTCTGCGCTACGGCTATGCCGTCTGGAAGTTCATCACGGTCCCGCTCCTGACTCCCGCAAAGTACAACTGCTGGGGCTGCGTCGGCGTCACCGGCGCGTTCATGTTCTTTCACCCGGGAACCGAGTCGTACTTGATCGGAACGTTCAACGACACCGAACACAAATCAAAGGCGCTCCGGTTCATGCTCTCCAGAATCGTCGCCCCGCTGCTCAAGTGCACGTAGCATCGCAGCGGCCGGGCGCGCTGCTGAAGAACATAACCGAGCGTCTACGCGGACCAAAGCAGTACCGCGGTGCGCCGGGTTGTACAGTTCAGCAGCATCTCACTCGCGAACAGAAAGCACGCCATACATCTCAGTAATGACGTGGCGCAGTTGAGCGGCGGTGCGATCGTCTATCCGTCCCAACTTTTCGCCGATGCGAGTGCGCGAGATAGTACGGATCTGATCGACTGCAATCTCACCAAGGCGATTGGGCAGATCGGCTCGAACGCGGCTCGGCCACCGTGGATGCAGTCGCGTCGTCATGGGGCAGACGACAACCGTTTCCAACATTGCATTCATGGCATCGTCACTCACCACAACGGCGGGACGCTTTTTCGCGAGCTCGCTCCCCTGTACGGGATTGAAATTGACCCAGTACACTGTGTAGCGCTCAATCGTCAAGGCCGTCTCCGGCACTCTCGTCCCACTGGGTCCACTCGGCCGCCTCGGCCACTTCTTCCGCCATCTCGCGGTAGGCCTCAGTGTAACTCAGAGCCTCCGCTTCACCGCTGACCGGGTGGAGCAGGATTCCGTTTTGACGCTCTTGCAGCTCAATCTCGTCGCCCTCGGCGAGATTATAGAGCCGCAGCATCTCCCGGGGTATACGCACTCCCCGAGAGTTCCCGATCCGAATCAACCGAGCTTTCATGGAATTACCGTAATTACAAATGGCGATGTCTGTCAAGTACCGGCGCCGTTACTGAGCGACAGTACGTTCTCACCGGCTCCCATCAGTTCTTGCTCATGGAGCAGGGTACGCAGAGGGTCGTATTGCGACGTCTGGGCTCTTTCCCTTTACCGTAACCGAACTGCAGAGCATCCAGGATGCACCGACGGCGGACCTGTTGTTGCCGCGCAGCTGTACAAGAGAATCTACCACAGCGCCGGCAGAGCGACCCTTTCGTGCTGGAGAGAGAAGATCGGTCGCGAGATCGATCTCATTATCCAGCACGGACAACTGACCCTTCCGGGCAATACAGAGACGGAAGGACTTGTTGTCTACAACGGTGACAGGGACGCGCAGACCGCCGGCGCACAGATCGCCTGTATCGCCGGGTACCGACAATACTCGGCCACGCCTCCCTGGCACACCCCGTCGAAGCTACGAACCCCGCGGTCG
>PWMO01000370.1 GCA_003558175.1 Spirochaetaceae bacterium | reverse complement strand
TTGCCGAAGATACTCGCACCGTGATGGAGCGCGAGCCCGTGGCCATGGTTGATGAGATTCGTGAAGTGGTCTTTGTGGAGCAACGGTTGCGCGATGGTCGGCCTCTTGGGAGAATTGTCATCATAGATGCAGCCGGCGCTACCGTACTGCGCCGCTCCGAGATCGACCGCGTCACCACCCGTGAACCGGCACGTTGGGGTGGCAACTACCTGGTGATTGCCGAGCAGAACGGCGTGCCGCGGCTGATGCGAATAGACGCGGCGACGCTCGAGCCGGTTCTGACCGGTTCGGCGGAATTGTTTGCCGAAAGCGCTCTGGTCCCACGGCCTGACCGCGGCGAGATCTTTGCCGTTGTTCGCGACGGGACCGACTGGTTTCTCGGCAAGTTCAATGGCAGCCTCGCGCTGCTCGAGCGATCAAGCGCACCGGTTGACCCGTTCACCTACATCGCCCCCAGCCGCGATTTGATCTTTGTTCAAGGGGTGGATGGAGAGATCATGGGGTTGTCACTCGAAGATCTGGCTCGTTAGCGAAACGGGTGGAGACGTCGGGTATACTACGAATCCCGACGGTTGCGTCGTGGCCGCAAGAAGCGGCGGAAGAAGCGGGCTACCGCATCCCAGAAACGCCGCCAGGCGGTCGGGTTACGCAGTTTGTCGAGGCGGACGTACGCGTCGGCGAGCTCGTCGGTATTCAGGCTCTTGCGGTGGATGTTTTCGTCGAGCTCGAGCTCCATCAGTTCCACAACGTTGGTCTGGTCTACTATGCGCGCCGGAATCGTCTCCCAACCCAGTTGCCGTGCGGCCTCAAGGCGCCGATGCCCGGCGATCAGCTCGTGCTGCGGAGTGATCACGATTGGATTCATCAGGCCGTGCTTGCGGAGACTCTCTGCAAGCGGGGTCAGATCGCCAAGTGATTTGCGGACGCGCTTGCGAACTGCCACGCCCTTGATGTCTGCCTGAATGATCATATCCTCAGCTCGTTCGGTACGGTTCTTCATGCGGCCCCTGTCTCCAGCTTAGTCCAGAAGCGGGTTTCCATCAAAGTCGTCGAAATCATCGACTGGATCGTCATTGCCGAAGAGCTGAAAGCCACCGCTGCCGGGCACGCTTCCCGGTTCCTGCGCGGAGCCTGTGCGCGAGAGATCGACCGTAAGATCGAGATCGACCCGGTAGGGCTGCGCGCTCGATGACGACGAGGTCAGCGAGTAAGAGCGGTCTTCAATGGTGGAACGCAGCCGGTCTACCAGGATTGGCCGTTGTTCCTCTTCAAACTGCTGCATCTGGTCGAACTGCCGCGGTTCGGTCCCGGCGATGAAAATCTCCGTGCGCGTTGAACCTCTGTAGTTCTCCGTTGGAAGCAGACCGCTGCGGGAGCTGACGGTAACCTCCACCAATCCGTCGGTCGGACGGCTGAACTCTCGTGGCGGCAGGTCCGCGTGGATCTCGCGCATGTAGCGTGCCCAGACCGGTCCGGCGGTTACGGCCCCGGTCTGATTCCAGCCGAGCGAGAATCCACCGCGGTCAAAGCCGTACCACAGAGCGGTGGTCACGTAGGGGGAGAAGCCGACCGTCCATGCGTCGGCCCAGTTCTGCGTTGTACCGGTCTTGCCTGCCATTGGGATGTCGCCGCGAAAACCGCCGGCAATACGAGCGGCGCCGGCCAGCGTTCCGCGTTCGACGGCCGTGCGCAGTATGTCGGTCATGACGTAGGCGGCCTGCGGTGAGAGAATCTGCGCGTCCGCGCCACGACGCTGTTGCGCGACTCGGAGATCTCGTTCCGGCTCCATCACGACGCGGCCGCTGCGGTCTTCTATGAATCGTACCGCGATCGGCGAAAGCTCACGACCCTGATTGGGGAACACCGAGAACGCCTGCGCCATCTCCATCGGAGAAGCGTCCACGATGCCCAGGCCGACGGGATAGCGCCTGACCAGGTTGCGACGGGTGAAGTCGGCCTCAGGAATGCCAAGCATGCGTCCCGAGGTCTGCAGCGCCGCGGTGAAGCCGAGCTGATCGAGAATTCGCAGGCTGGGGACGTTCATCGAACGCGAGAGAGCGTCACGAACAAGAACCGGCCCGTGCCATTCTCCACGGAAGTTACGAGGGGTGTAGGGAGTGCCGTCGTCATTCCAGAACACAACCGGCGAATCGTAGATCATCGATGCCGGGGTGATGACCTTTTCTTCGAGCGCTGCGGCGTAGTAGAGCGGTTTGAACGCGGACCCGGGTTGCACTGCCGCATCCACGGCGCGGTTGAACTGGTTGCGCGCTTCAAACTGGCTGCCACCAATCATGGCCAGAATGTGTCCCGTATCGTTGTCCAGGGTGATGAGCGCTCCCTCAACGGTGGTCCGCTGCGCGCGCTGCGCCGACTGTGCCTGCGAGACCCGTGAAACAAACCTCAGTTCATCCTGTTCATCGCTGCCAAACATCAGCGCCAGCATGTCGGTCAGGGGATTGAGCTTATCGCGGTAATATGCGGTGGCACTCTGCCGCTGCTTTGCATCTGCAACCCGTATGCCTGGGATGTCGAACGTGAGTGAGAGCAGATCAATAACTGAAGCGAGCTCGTCTCCCTGTGCCGCCTGCGTTGCGACGTTCTGGCGAAAGACGCGATTTGCCTGCTGCAGACCCGCCCGAAAATAGCGTTCGGCCGCTGCCTGGTAATCAAGGTCTATGGTGGTGTGCACGGTGAACCCGTCGCGGTTTATATCAATGCTTCCCAGAAGCAGTTCATTCTGCAGTTGATACCGAACGTATTCGCTGAAATAGGGTGCACGGTCTTCACGCTCAAAAAACGCTGTTGACGTGCTGGACCGTGTGAAGTCATATCCAGCCCAGTACTCGGCAAAACTGTAGTCTGCTTCTTCGGCGGTAGCGTAGCCAAGATTGACCATCTGGTCGAGGATACGCCGTTGCATGGTACGCGCCTCGTTCGGGCGCCGGATTGGAGAGTACAATGATGGATTGGCAAGCTGAATGACCAGCATGACCGACTCGGCAACCGTCAGTTCGCGCGCCGAATGGCCAAAAAAGTACTGTGATGCCGCCTCAACACCGTAATT
>PWMO01000025.1 GCA_003558175.1 Spirochaetaceae bacterium | reverse complement strand
GGCGGAGAACGAGCCGGTGCAACTGCCTGACGGTGAGCGCTACCTCAGGTTCACGGTGCCTGCCGAGCAGAAACGGGAACTGATGCAGCGTGGCTCGCTGTACCGCTCGGCCCGGGTGGTGAGAAGAGAGCCTGATTCGTTGACCTGTTTCTGTGTGCTGAATGAAGAGGGGCGGCCGAAACGGCCCGATGATCCCCTGATGGAGTTCGTGCTGATTCCCGGTGATCCGGAAAATATCTCCAGGCGCTGTCAGGGTCGCGCACGCAAGCTGGAGATCGTTTCGCTGTCGGCGTTTTCGGTGGGTCTTCTAATGAATCTGTACATTGCACTGCTGGTGGTCAATGCGGTGATCAGGTGAAGCGGGTAAGCGAGGCGGTGAAGCGAGAGGGTGAAGCAGTGTGTCTGTACGCAGCGTGCCGTGCCGGGGAGGGAAGCCGGACCGCATCAGGTGCGGCCCGGCGGGTGATCAGTCTTTCTTGCGGGCGTAGTTTACCGTGAGTTTGCGGCCGCGGAACTCCGTATTGTTGAGCGCCTGGATGGCCGAGTCGGTCTTGTCGTTGGCGAGCTCGACAAAAGAATAGTTGTCGAGAATCTTGATCTGGCCGATGTCGTCGGACGTTATGCTGTCAACGCCCGAGAACAGCTGAATGAGGTCGCGCGGGAACACTTTGCGGTTCTTGCCCACGCTGATAAAGATGCTGGTGGTATTCTCGGTTGGAGTATCGACATCGCCTGATGCCGGCTTCTGCGGCGCGGCTGCAGCCTTGGAACCGCGTCCGTTTGTGTTTCTGTCGGCTGCGGTTCCCCCGGAGCGCGATTTGCGCCCGCGCTCCGTTGTGCCGGCGTACAGCTGCTTGAGCAGATACGCGGCAAAATAACCGCGAGTGAAAACGGACACATTGCCATTGATCATGGAACGATAGGCGTTGAGCTCATCGGGATCTTCTTCGTCGTGTATCTCACGCACTATCTCCTTAATCCGATTCTTCAGCGCCTGGTCCTGGCGCACATGCTGGAATGACTTCTTACCCACAGTCTTCCTCTCCTGTTGCGAAACGTGGGATGTGCTCTCTCCCTCCTGCGGAATGACCACGACAGCAGGCCGCCTGAGTAGCGCGGAGATACTCTCTCCCTGCTCGGAGCCGGGTGCCGCGAACAGCGCCGTCTGCGGCGGGTCCGCGATACTTCCGAGCTTCGAGTAGATGAACTCGATATCGGCACGAAAGCCGTCGGCCTCCGCGCCTTCAGGTTGCTCGAGAACGCAGGTACGGACAGTCTGCAGCTCCAGATTGGCGCGCCGCAGCTGATCGATGATCCGTGAGGCACTCGATACCAGAACGTCGGGCGTATGCGACACCAGTTCGTCCTGTTTGCGCAGCGTCTCGGCGCTCTCCAGCGCAACAACGGAAAACCGGCGTTTCCGCCCGCTGCGGCGGTTGAACTCGCGCCGGAGCAGCTCCGCGGTGCGCGTGATATCTTCGGGCCGTTCTCGAACAACCAGTGCCTGAACGCCCTGGTTGGCCTTGCGAATCCGCATCAGAGGGGGAAGGAGCACGCTTGTATCGTCAGGGCGAACCGTCTCAACGATAAAGTCTCTCCCCTTTGCTATTAGTGGATAGATAGCTGCTGCGGCCGGTGACAGCCCCTTCGGAACCCGCGAGCTCGCTGGATACTGGAGGCTTCCCGGAAGTTGTCTGTTGCGCCGAACGGTTGTCACGATTATTCCTGTACCGCAATCGTCTGCTATATCTATCCAAAATAAGAGTATATATTGCTGGTGGCTTTGTCAATCGAGAAGAAGCGGAAAGAGGCGGCGCGGTGCGCTACACTATGCCATGCGGGGAGCGCTGGTTGGACTCGGTAGCGCTGCAGCCACGGCGGCTCAGTGCGACCGCAACCGTATGTCGATAAAGAAGATGGCGTGAACCGCCGATGCTAGACCGAAGGTGGATCAATATGCTACGTTACCAGAAGGCGCTGGTCCTGGCGATTGCGGCGCTTATATCGGCCGCAACGCTGGTTCCGGCGCAGGAGCGGTTTCAATTCACATACCGTGAGGGTGAGCAGTACCGCATACTCTCGCGTGTAGACCAGACGGTCATGGTTGACGGTATGTTCTCCCATCAAGCGGAAATGCTGAACCGGATTGCAATTACCGTTACCGAGACCGATGGACGGCGTGGCCGGTTTTCGGTTCTCTACCAGCACTCCGCCGAATCAACCGGAACCTACGAAGTGCACCAGTTCGACCGCGAGTACACTTCTGAGTTCTGGCGTGATGAGCGCGGGATCTACGAGATCGAACCGCACTATTTCGTGCCGGTGGTGCGGGACGTGCCGGTTTTCCCTGAGACTCCATTGTCGCCCGGTGACAGCTGGACCCATGTGGGAAGCGAGGTACACGATCTGCGCGCCGGCTACGGCATCCGTGATGCGTTTCACTTCCCGATTCGGGTCAGCTACATCTACCTGGGCGAACGGGAATGGCGCGGTCGGCCGTACCCGGCGTTTTCCGTTCGCTACAACATCTCGCACCGTCCCGGCCGCGATTACGGCGCGCTGCTCTATCCGGTGCGGATCTCGGGGTTTTCCGATCAGTTGATGTACTGGGACCGCCAGAACGGCAGACCGAGGGCGTACGAGGAGGAGTACGAGATCGTGCTGTCGCTCTCCAACGGCCAGACGGTGCAGTTTTCCGGCACGGCGGACGCCGAAGTGATAGACGCAGAACCTCTCGACCGACCTCGTGTACGCGAAGACATCGCGCGCGAGATCGACGAGCTCGGGATTCTCGACACGACGGTGGCTGAGGACGAGCGGGGCGTGACGCTGACGATGGAAAACATCCAGTTTCCGCCCGACTCGGCGGAGCTGGTAGCCTCCGAGCGTGAGAAACTGCGCCGTATTGCGCTGATTCTCAACCGTTACGCCGACCGTGACATCCTGATCACCGGTCACACGGCGCTCGCGGGCACGCCCCAGGGGCGGCAGCTGCTGTCCGAGCAGCGCGCCGCGGCGGTGGGTGAGTTTCTGCTCGACCTGGGGGTTCGCGACCGCGACCGCATGATGTTTCGCGGCCTGGGCGCC
>PWMO01000541.1 GCA_003558175.1 Spirochaetaceae bacterium | reverse complement strand
GGGGCTCGCTGTGCGTGACGTCAGCGGCATTGACAACGGCTGCGACGTCGTGGCAATGGAGGCGCAGTCCAAGTGGCGCAATACGCGCAACCTTCCGATTCTGATTCGCTTTCTGAGGGGTACGGAGTCGATAGACGAAGGCACGGTCCGCGTGCTTCACGAAGAAATGAAGAAGCAATCGGTCACCCGGGGTGTGCTGGTGTGCAGTTCCACCTTTTCGCGCCTGGCGCAGGAGTTTGTCGAGTCTCGGCCGATCGATCTCCAGAACAAGGATCGACTGCAGGAGCTGTTGAAGAAGATTGAAATGTAGCCTGCTCGCGGGCTGTCGACCTCAGAGAGTCGACCGCGGAGAGTCGACACGCAATGAAAGTTCTGTGCGTATCCGATCACGTAGATCCCCTGGTGTACAGCGTACGCGTGCGCGAACGGTTCCCCGATATCGACCTGATCGTCAGTGCCGGCGACCTGCCGATGGAGTATCTCGGGTTTCTGGCGAGCAACTTCAATATGCCGCTGCTCTTTGTGTTCGGCAACCACAACTTGAACCACATGGACAACTTTCGCCCGCGTCCGGCCATGCACGTCGATACCCGAGAAATCGATCATCACTTTGCCAATCGCTTTGGCTCAACGCACATCCACCGCAGGGTAGTTCACGTAGACGGTCTGCTGATCGCCGGTCTCGGCGGCAGCAGGCGGTATAACAGAGGCGAAAACCAGTACACCGAGCGGCAGATGTACCTCGAGGTACTGCGCCTGGTGCCCCGTCTGCTCTGGAACAGAGTATTCCACGGACGGTTCCTCGACATCCTGATTACCCATGCGCCGCCGCTTGGGGTGCACGACGCCGCCGATCGCTGTCATACCGGGTTCCGCGCATTCCGCTGGTTCATTCGCCGGTTTGGCCCGCGGTACCTGTTACACGGCCACGTTCATCTCTACGATCTGAACGCCGATCGTATATCGGTTGTCGACCGGACGAAAGTGATAAACGTCTACGGCTACTACATCCTTGAGATCGATGCACAACGGAAGGAGCCGAATCGGTAAGACCTATGGGCAGCCTGGATTACGTATACGATACTGAGGCGCGTGACGACTTTGTGCGTGCGCGAACGCAGGCAACACTGCAACGGGTGATGGGAGCGCTGAAACCGCACAGCCAGGAGCTGCTTTCGCTGCACGAGGTGCGTGAGGCGCTTCGCCCGCGCGGAGAAACGTACCGCGGGATGCAGACGGTTGAGATCTCGCGGATCGTCGGCAGCGAAGGACGCTACCGCGATTTCACCAAGGGTTTCCTGCCGCGCCACGACCACCTGAAGCATCGCTGGATTCGCGTGGACAAAGCGCACCTGCAGGACATTATCCTGCCTCCGGTCCGGCTCTACGAAATCGGCGGGCTCTATTTCGTGCGCGACGGAAATCATCGAGTCTCGGTAGCCAGGGCGCAAGGCGTCGGTGCGATCGATGCCGAAGTAGTCTCGTTGACGTCGCAGATCCCGCTCGATCCCGGGATGACCCGCGACGACCTCACGCACGCGATTATCGCCTACGAGAAACAGGTGTTCTACCAGCAGACCGGTTTTGGCACGCTGGTGCCCGACTACGATCTGAGCTTCACCGCCACCGGCCGCTACGACGAGGTACTGCACCACATTCAGGGCCACAAGTACTTCATCAACCAGCAGAGGAGCGACGAGATCCCGTTTGACGATGCACTGGTCTCATGGTACCACACGGTCTTCCGCCCCGTGATTGACGCCATTGAAGCAGAACGGATAATGAACCGCTTCCCGGGCCGCACCCAGGCGGATCTTTATATGTGGATCGTGAAGCGCTGGCACATTCTGAAGGACCTGTTTGGCGAAGACGTGCCGGTCACGGAGGCTGCGCGACAGATATCACTGCGATACGGAAGAAGCCTCTGGCAGCGCCTGCGCGCCCTCATTCTGCGACGGCGCGCTTCGGCCCGTAGCAGCGCTCAGGGCCGGAACGGGCCGGACAGCGAACCGTAGTGAGAACCAAGTTCCACATACAGGTAGACCGGAGAGCGGGGCGCGGCGCGTTCACTGCCTGGATCACCGAGCAGCTCCGCCACGGTGTATTCTCCAGCTGAGAGCGCACGCTCGCGCGCAACCGGTACGTCGTTGTCCTCTGCAAAAGAGAGCAGCAGCGCACCGCCGGAGGGAACGGTGACCCGTTGTGAACGCGCGTCAAAGCGCGGCATGTGATTACGAACCGCCTCCAGCGCCGGTGCGTCAATTGACACTGCCCGCTCGTCGATCTCGCCCGCGGCATCCATCACTACCAGCCGATACCGGCCGCGTGGCATCGCGGACCAGTCCGCCATCGTAATCCCGGAAAAGCCGACCCAGTCTTCGCCACTGCTGCGACGGTGGGTCCAGCTGTCCGAGTCCAGCCGCCAGTAAAGCTCGGCCTGGTCATGAATCAGGTAGAGGGTGCGAATGTCTCCAAAACCGTCTTCATCGCGCACCAGCACGAAGGCCGAAAGCTGCTCGTAGGTCACTTCGAGGTCAAGGTTGTCAACGTACTCCAGATGCACCTCGGTTTGCAGAATTTCCGGGGGCGATCCGGTGCAGGCTGTGGTGAGTGTCACCGCCACGCTCAAGAGCAGCAGCAGCGCCGACAGCTGGTGCCTTGGGCGCCACGGGCACAGCCGGCGCCGCAGGTCGCGCTCAGTCCGCTCCATTTGCTCGCTCCGTTTGTCTGGAGTCCGCGCCGCGTTTGCCGCCGGGCAGCCCGACGTGAACCGCCGATGCGCGCTCCAGGCGTCCGTCGGCTACAAGCAGCTCCACCACCGCACGGGTGCTGTTGCGCGGCAGCCCCCAGAGTGCTGCAAGCTCGCGTTGATGCAGTTCGCCGCCGGCGCGATCCCTCTTCGCACCGGCAGCTGAGGCAAGCCGCGCACGGACTTCCTCGGCCAGAAGATCGAGCGTCTCCGCCGTGAGCGCGCGCCCGTTCTTGAGCACCACCGCAAGCCCGGCCTCCACCAGGCGCTCGACCAGCATGCGGGTGTTGGGGTGCGTGCCGTGAGCGAGATCGTACCCGCTTCGGCCGCTGCGCTCGATTTCGCG
>PWMO01000142.1 GCA_003558175.1 Spirochaetaceae bacterium | reverse complement strand
TGGGAAGCGGACATCCTCCTGCGGTCGGAGAAAAAATCAGAGAGATTCGTAAGCAGCGACAGCTGACGCTGGACACGCTTTCGGAGCGCAGCGGCGTCTCAAAGGGCATGCTGTCGCAGATAGAATCTGAGAAGGTCAATCCCACCGTGGCTACGGTATGGAAGATCGCCCGTGGCCTGGGTGTGGATCTGGAGGCGTTGCTGAAAGGGCGTAACGAGGTGATCCGCATCTTCGATGTGCTGCACAACAGCGATCTCGTGGTGCTGGACACTGCTGAGGAGGGCATACACCTGCAAGTGCTCTCTCCGCTTGATCTGGCCGAGGATCTGGAAGTCTACCTGCTGAAGCTGGATAAGGGAGCCATTCTGACTTCACAAGCACACGCGCCCCGCTCCGAAGAGTACCTCACGGTGCTGGAGGGCAAGATCCGGGTGCAGGCCGGCAACAACACGAGCGAGCTGCAGGCGGGAGACTTCATTCGCTACAATTGCGACGTAGAACACATCATTGAGAACCTGCACGACGGCCCGTCGCGCATTCACATGATCGTGAGGTTTGCCAAGACGCAGTGGGCGTGACGGCGATCCGGCCTATGGCGCAATGCCGAGTTCAGCCAGCAGGTCAGCGGTTTCCGGCTGCGACTCGATAATCGAGAACTTTCCGGCGCGGGGCAGGCGCTTGATCCGGTGTTCGACGCGCAGCGCGAGCGCGCGGGAGGACACTGCCGCCGTGTAACAGAGCTCCACCGTACGCGCCGACCGGGTGAATCTGGCCGCGCGCGAGCGGCCGGCACGGTGTTCGCGCAGCCGGCGCTCGACGTCGGTGGTAATGCCGGTATAGAGGCGACCGTCACAGCGAACGATGTACACCTGCCACCGCGCTCGGTCGCGGGGCTCGGCGTTTTCACCGGCCCGTGGCAACTCGCTCACACGCTGTCCGGTTGGGTCGGCTACTGGATAACCGACCGGGATGTGGGTACCAGTCTTTTGACCACAATCTTCTCGCGGTAGAGCATATCGCCTACCCGTGGGCTGAGCTCATTCTTCCACGTGTCACTCTCGTACACCTTCTTGTAGAGCCGCTCGCGTTCCTTCTCGTTCTTGAATCGCCTGATCCAGTAGTAGGTGTCTTCGTTCTCTTCGTCAACAAAACTGCCGACGACCACCATTCCCTTTGAAACCTGAAACGGGATGATCTCGTTCTCCATGAACTTGACCCATTCATCCCGTTTGCCGGGCTTTACGATGTACTGCCTGAACTCAAAGAACATAATGCCTCCTGATATTGGTCGCTGGTTCCGGCGACACGTGGTAGAATTATAGACACTATGGCCCGGTTAAGAAACACATTCCTGGCAATTGGTCTGATGGCGCTCGGAGGGACGGTTGTGTCGCCGGGCGGCAGCGGTGGCTCCGGTGACGCCGTGGAGCTGCCGGCGCCGGAGCTCGGTGTCAATGTTCCGTTGCAACGGGCGTTGCAGGAGCGGCGGTCGGTTCGCAGTTATACGGATCGCTCGTTAAGCCTGGCGGAGGTTGGCCAGCTCCTGTGGGCCGCGCAGGGGGTTACCGATTCGCGCAGCGGATTTCGCAGTGCGCCGTCGGCAGGGGCTACCTTCCCGCTGGAGGTCTACCTGGTTGCTGGAGGTGTCGACGAATTGGCTCCCGGGTTGTACCGCTACCTCCCGGATGAGCACGCCCTGCTTCCGGCCGCTGACTCCGACCTGCGAGCGGAGCTGTTCAACGTGGGGTTACGTCAGGAGCCGCTGAGGGCGGCACCGGCGGTGCTGGTAATCAGTGCAGTGCATTCGCGCACTGCGCATCGCTACGGCGCCAGAGCCGAACGGTACATCGCGATGGAGGCCGGGCACGCATCACAGAATATCTACCTGCAGGCCGCCGCTCTCGGTCTGGGGACGGTGGCCATCGGCGCCTTTGACGACGCCGGCGTTGCACGGGTCTTGAATCTTCCGGGAAACGAACAACCGCTCTACCTGATGCCGGTCGGGGCGCGCTGAGCCGCCCAAACGGCCGCCGAGAGTACCCTGCGGCGTCGGAACCTCTGAGAATTCTCATTCTACGTCATTGACAATGCATTTTTGATACACTAATTTAAGGCATGGAGTAATACTTTGTAATCCCGTCCTGTGACGGAATACGAGGTTCGAAAGTTATCGCACGCGGAGGTAATATGAAGCGAACTCTCGCTCTGACGGTTCTTGTTCTTGTTCTGATTTCGGGCGTGAGCTGGGCACGGGGTGCTCAGCAGGAACGGCCCGAAAGACTGCAGATCGTAGCGACCACCGGACATATTGGAGACGCGGTTGCGCGAATCGCACCGGAGGCGGAGCTCACCGTGCTCATGGGACCGGGGAGAGATCCCCACACCTATTTCCCGTCTACGCGCGAGGTGCAGTTGATCCAGCGCGCCGATCTCGTACTGTACAACGGCCTTGAGCTTGAGATACAGATGACCGGTGCCCTGGAGGATCTTGGCGGGCGCTCGTTCGCGGTTGGAGAGGCAATCCCGGAGCACATGCTGCTGGCGTGGGAAGGCCATCACCATCATCACCACGATCATGGCCACGGGCACGATCACGATCACCATCATCATGATCATCACGGAGACGATGTGGCGAGCGTGATCGCCCACGCTTGCCGTCACCTGAATGACGATGCCGTCACGGTACGCTCAGTACTCGGCGGGACACCTCCGGAGATCAGCGGCACGCATACTCGGTTTCAGGTCTCACTTGCTTCCGCCACCGGCGACAGGGGCCGCATTGTCTACAAGGCCACCCGAGCATCCGACTACCTGTTCCTGCTCGACCGGGACATGCGGCTCGAAGTCTTTGACGCGCACGGAAACCGGATTGCCGATGAGGAGCACGGTCATGGTCCGGTTGACGGATGCCCAACCGGAATCAAGTATTACGTCTTTCAGCTTGGGCATGGAGACTATACTTTGGCCTTTTCCCGCTGGGACGACAGCTCCATCGTAAATATGGTCGTAGAACGGATCGACGCTGATCACCACGATCATGGCCACGGGCACGATCACCACCACCATGACGACCATCATGGCCACGATCACGATCACGAT
>PWMO01000367.1 GCA_003558175.1 Spirochaetaceae bacterium | reverse complement strand
TTCTGCCTCACGCGGCGCTCGCTCCTCCGGGCGCACCGGGGAGCTGCCGGTACCGGCGGTGGGGCTGAGAAGCGGGCGGTCGCGGTAGTGTTCGCAGCAGTGCGGGTTGGGGCAGAAGGCGGGGGTGAACAGCTCAGGGGGCTGCTCGGGTTCTGCTGTCAGGGGGATGATGCGTCTCATACCCCACACTACTACCCGGTTTTGCCTCCTGATTGCGTTTTCACCAAGCTTCGTTGCAGTTTACAAGAAATGTGTTAAGTTATCATGGTGGAGTGCCGATACCAAACGTGGAGGAGACCGGCGTTCACCGGGTGGTTCGGAACCGGGGTAGACGGAGCGTCATCTATATGATCGGCTGCACGTCAAAATCCTTGAGTGCCATCACGGAACGCCGCGCGTTTCGGATCATCCGGGCCGGCTCACTTTGAAACTACAGACGGGTTAAGGAGGTGCTGCGGAGAAGAGAAACGGGTTGTGCATTGTGACGTTTCAGGCATGGAGGCCTGAAACCGCACGCTCCGACAGGGAGTCGGAGAGAAACATTCACGGAGGAAGAACTACATGATCATCAATCACAACATGAGCGCAATGTTTGCGCAGCGCGTAAACGGCCTCACAGACAACCGCATCCAGGGCAATGTAGAAAAACTGTCCTCGGGTATGCGCATCAATCGCGCCGGTGACGACGCGTCAGGTCTGGCTGTATCAGAAAAGATGCGGTCGCAGATCCGCGGTCTGAACCAGGCGTCACGCAACGCTGCCAACGGCATATCGTTCATCCAGACCACCGAAGGCTACCTTCAGGAAACGCAAGACATTCTGCAACGAATTCGCGAACTCTCGGTTCAGTCCGCCAACGGTATCTACTCTGCCGAAGATCGGATGCAGATCCAGGTTGAGATTTCGCAGCTGGTGGCAGAGGTGGACCGCATCGCGTCTCATGCTCAGTTCAACGGCATGAACATGCTGACCGGCCGTTTCGCCCGGGACACCGGTGAAAACGTGGTCACCGCCAGCATGTACTTCCACATCGGCGCCAACATGGATCAGAACATGCGCGTATACATCGGCACGATGACCGCACAGTCTCTCGGCATCCGTGACGCAGCCCAGGAAATCATCAGCCTTGAGACCCCCGAACTGGCCAACCAGGTAATCGGGATTGTCGACGGTGCACTGACGCGGGTGAATCAGCAGCGCGCCGACCTCGGTGCCTACCAGAACCGCATGGAACTGGCGGTCGAAGGCATCGATATTGCAGCAGAAAACCTGCAAGCGGCCGAGTCGCAGATCCGTGATGTCGATATGGCACGCGAGGTCGTTGATTTTGTCCGCAACCAGATTCTGATGCAGTCGGGCACCGCGATGCTCGCACAGGCAAACATGCAGACACAAACAGTCTTGCAATTGCTCGGCTAGCGCGCTATCATGTTTTACGGTGAGGTGGCTTTGCCGCCTCACCGTATCATTTGCTCTTTGACAGTTATCCTCCTTGTTGGTTTGAGACAACCGGCGGACAGCAAAGAGGCTGTTCGACCCGCGCGCAATAGCCCATCGGTGTTGCGGCGTGTGTCGGAGGGGTCTCTTCGTTGATAGCGAGTAACGGTTTGTGGCGCGCTCACAGGCCGGGAAAAGTCGCTCTCGACCGGGACTGAGGGGCCACGGACGGCCCCCGGAACACAACCACAAGGAGGGCCTATGATTATCAACCACAACACGAGTGCTGCGTTTGCCTCACGGACGCTCAACTTCCGCGGAGCCGAGGTTCAATCGAACATCGAGAAACTCTCGTCGGGCATGAGAATCAACCGTGCAGGTGATGACGCTTCCGGGCTGGCAGTTTCCGAGAAACTGCGCAGTCAGATCCGTGGTTTGAACCAGGCTGAGCGCAATATCCAGAATGCCGTCTCGTTCATTCAGACGACCGAAGGATACTTGCAGGAGACCCAGGACATTCTGCACCGCATGCGTGAGCTCGCGGTACAGTCGGCCCACGGCATTTACACTGCCGAGGACCGCATGCAGATACAGGTCGAAGTGTCTCAGCTCATCGCCGAGGTCAATCGAATCGCTTCGCACGCGCAGTTCAACAACATGAACATGCTGACCGGAGCGTTCGCACGGGACGCGGAGCCGGCAAATGGAGCCGCCGGAATTACGTTTCAGATTGGCGCCAATATGGACCAGTCTGAAGTTGCCTACATCGGCACAATGACGGCACAGGCACTCGGGCTCATGGATGCGCAAGGTGTGGAAGGCACACTGTCGATTTCGACACCGGAAGCCGCGAATCAGGCAATCGGGCTGGTCGATGCCGCGCTGACCCAGGTTTCCCGCCAACGGGCGGACCTCGGCGCGTATCAGAACCGCTTTGAGCTGGCGCGCGAAGGTGTTTCGATCGCTGCGGAAAACCTGCAGGCCGCAGAATCACTGATCCGTGACGTCGACATGGCGGCAGAGGTCGTGAGTTTCGTGCGCAACCAGATTCTGGTTCAGTCCAACACGGCTATGCTGGCGCAGGCCAACACACAGCCTCAGGCTGTGCTGCAGCTGCTCGGATAGCCTGTCCTGTCTCGGGAGAGATTTCTGGACGTCATCTTTCCCGGAAGGCGAATTTACTGGCGGTGGCGAGGGAAGCGCGCTCCCTCCCACCCACTTCTTACACGGAGGTAAGAGGCCATGTCCATGGAGGTTAGCAGAGTTTTCGGGGAGGCTCACAACTCGGAGTTTCTCTCCATGCAGCAGCGGAGCGCCCAGCAGGCACTGCAAAGCGGACGTTCAGCGGCGCAACGCAGCATACCCGCAGCTGCGGCGGATCTCGATTCGGTACTGGGCGATCTCCTGAGCGTCACTCAGATTTTCAATCATAGGCTGCAGTTCACCGTGAACCAGGATCTCGACCAGGTGGTGGTGAAAGTCATCGATAAAACAACCGATAGAGTGATTAAGGAGATCCCGCCTGCTGAATTGCAGCGGGTACATTCAAGAATCCGCGAGGCGATAGGGCTGTTTGTAGACGAACAGATATAGCGCCTCGGGGGAGAGGACCTATTGTCTGGTATCAGCATACCCGGAATCTCGGGCGGCGGCCGCTTCAACAC
>PWMO01000300.1 GCA_003558175.1 Spirochaetaceae bacterium | reverse complement strand
GGTCCGACCCCTCAAGTCGGCGCGATCCCGGAGTGGCTCGTCCGACCCCTGGATGGACCCGAAAACCCAAGAGAGTGACCAAGCTGGGCAGTAGGGTGTCGGGCTGCGGCAGTTTTTGCCCGCGTGGCGGGCTGGGCGGCGGCTTGGCCGGCGCGGCGTCGCGTTCTCGTGTAGTGGTATGAAACCTGCTTGAACCCGACTGGCAGTTTCGCGCGGCGGGCAAGGCCCGCTCGAAAGCGAGCGGAGAGAGGCGGTATTCCGCGGACCGACCGACATGCCGTTTCGGCTGCCTCCGGGCTGCTGCCGCTGAATCCGCGCTGGCGTGCCTTAGGCTCTGCCGCCGCATTGCAATCCGCTGAAACCATCAGCGCAACCGTCGCCGACGAAGGACGTACAGTGATGTCTCAGGATTTCTGGTGCCGCTGGAACACTGCCAAGACACTCTGCGCGCGTCGTGCGCGGGGAATGCGAGCGCAGGCGCCGCTGCGGTACGGTGCGTTGGCTCACGCGGGTCTGCGCGGGGTCATCGCATCCGTCGCCGTGTTGGCCGTCACGGGCTGCGGCGGGGGTGGTGGTGGCGGTGGAAGCGGGGTGGAGAGCTTTCGAATCGCGGGCACGCTCGAGGGGCTGAAGAGCGGTGCCGTGCAGTTGTCGGTTCAAGGATCTGAGCCCATCGAGCTGAGCTCCCCGACGTCGTTCCAGTTCAGTGGTCGCTATGGCCCGACCCAAGGCGCCGAGCTGCGGGTCAACGTTGCAGTCTTCCCCGAGGACGTCAAGCACGATTGCAGGGTTACCCCACAGCAATTCGAGATCACCAATCGCGACGTCAACGTCCGCGTGTCCTGCGCCCCGGCCGAATCCTTGTTGTCCGCCACCACCGGAGATGGGCAGATCACCCTGCAGTGGACGCGCCCGTTCGGTGGACCGGCGAGCCGGGGCGACATGCAGATCTGCAAGGCGCACGGACCGGACATCGAGGATGTTCAATTCGCCAGCGGTGGTGGCTGCGCCCCGCCCAGCGTGCCCATCGGATTGACCCCCGAGCCCCATTTCGACCCAACCAGCCGTCGATACACGCTTGTCGATGGCGGACTGAGCAACGATGAAGTCTATTTCTATAGGGTGCGCTTTGATAATGGCGAGCGGCAGGTGATCTCCAACCTCGCGTTCGCCGCGCCGCGCGAGGTCTGGATACGAACGAGCGAAATCCCCTTCAACGACACCGGCATTACTTTCCCGGTTGATGGCAGCGAATACCGCGGCCACGACGACACCCACGGCCGCGATGCCACCGTCACCAGCGCCGACAAAGAAGGCTTCGGCGAGGCCGCCTTCGATTTCACCAAGATCGCGAACAGCAGCCTCGATCTGTCCGAAACCGCCGGGCTCGGCAGCAGCCCCGACCAGTGGTCCTGCATCCGCGACAACGTCACCGGGCTGATGTGGGAGGTGCGTCCCAACGCACCCGGTCAACTCCGCCACCGGGAACACCGCTACCGCTGGTTCAACAGCGACGCCGCGTCAAATGGCGGCGCCGCGGGATCGCGATCGGGCAACCTCTGCGCTGGCTCGCTGCTCGCCTGCAACACCGAGGCCTACGTGAACCGCGTGAACGCAATCGGCCTGTGCGGCTACACCGACTGGCGCGTGCCGACCATCACGGAGTTGTATTCGATCGTTCACTTTGGAAAGCCGGGAGATCCACCT
Organism: Spirochaetaceae bacterium; assembly: GCA_003558175.1. Lineage (GTDB taxonomy): Bacteria > Spirochaetota > Spirochaetia > DSM-27196 > PWMO01 > PWMO01. Next base: position 1,406 of record PWMO01000300.1, on the reverse strand, counting down.
GCGGTTGACGAGGACGCGTTTCCGGACGTTCCAGTGGATTCAGGGTACTGGTCTGCGACTCCGAGCGCAGCGGACCCGGACAAAGCTCTGCGCTTGGACCTGAGGCCGATCTCAGAATCAGCAGCGGACAAGGAAGGTAGCCTGGCACTGCGCCTGGTGCGCGGTGGTAACCTGCCCGGTGATTCTGACCTTGCTCAATCCGGGTGTCGTGATGATATTGGCCCGACAGCGCAGATCGAGCGCTTCGACGTAAGCGACCCGGTGCCGGACGGTTACGCCTGCCAGCCGGAAACTGGCCTCCTTTGGCGCCGCTGTCCGTTGGGACAGGAATGGGAAGGGGACGGGTGCAGCCAGTCGGCGGCTACAGGCAGTTGGGAGCGCATCCTTATGGAGGCTGCCGATTACCCGGATGCCAATACCGGACTCGAGCCTCATGCCGTTTGGAGACTACCGAACGCAAAGGAACTGCTCTCAATTGTCGAGCGTCGTTGCACGAACCCATCCGTGGATACGCGGGTGTTCCCGGGCGACATGCAGGGGCGCTTCTGGACGTCGTCGGCGGTGGACAAGGACGTGAGCGGCACCTGGTCCGTCACGTTCAAACCAGACCCCGTGAAACGGCCTGCGCTATTGGTTCGAGATTCTCCCTCCCTTTGTGGTCCAAAGGACTAAGGTCGGCGTGACAATCCGGATCGATAACGATTGCCGACAGCCATCACCCCCGGCCCGCGGGGTCCACAGATGGTCGGGGGTTGTCAGCGCAGCGTCTCGAGCAAGTTCTCAGCGTTGCTCCGATTGCGGAAGTCACGCTCGGCCGCCAGCAGTGCCCCGAGCTGATCCCGTGCGGCCTCCGGGCGATCTGCCTTGACCAGCGCTGCGGCATATCGGTAACTCAGGTCCGGGTCATCCGGCAGCCCGGCACGTGCCACTTCCAAAAGCGGCAATCCCCGTTGCAGGTCGCCGCGGTTGACGAGGATCCAACCGAGAGTACCCGACACGGCCGGATTCTCCGGGCCGACCGCATAGGCACGCTCGGCGTATTCGAGCGCCCGCGGGTCGTCTTGCTCCTGGTAGAGATAGGCAAGGTTGTTAAGGATGGTCACATTCTCGGGAAACAAGCCTACAAGGTCTTCGTACTGCTCGATCGCCGCATCGAAGCGGTCCAGTTGAATTAGAATCTCCGCCAACCGGAAGCGGACCAGGTTGTCGTCCGGGCGCTGCTCAAGATGATCTGTAAGCGTTGTCGCTGCTTGCTGGGCTTGGCCCACGCCCAGCTGGGCCTGCGCAAGTGCCATGGCATTGGAAACCGAGGGATCCAATTCATAAGCGCGCGCGTAGGCTGTCAGCGCAGCCTCATTGCGCTCTGCCCTCGCATGGACGGCACCCTCGATCACAAAGCCGCCCGC
>PWMO01000156.1 GCA_003558175.1 Spirochaetaceae bacterium | reverse complement strand
AGTCCGAGATGAACGTACTCCTTGAATACATGCGCCAACATACCGCGTTCGACGCCTCCTCGGCGCTGGCGTTGAAGCGTCTGTTTGGGGTGTTCGAGGTGCCGGAGGGGATCTCCCGCACCCTCGCGGTGTAGTGCGGCCCTACCGCAGCCGTGCGGCTCCGGCATCGTAATCCGGACGTATCTTCGGCCGGTAGTTCCGCAGAGACGCAACGTACGTCTCGGCGTGGCTTTATTGACTGCCGTAGTTGTTGTGTGCTACGGTTGTCGAAATCTCAGCGAAGGACAATAGTAACATGGCTACATTCCTGCATAATCTTCCACTGTTGATGGCGCCGCCTGCGGGTGGAGCGCAGGGAGGCCCGGCCTCAATCACCCCAACCCTGGTTACGTTCGGCCTGGTCTTTCTGATTTTCTATTTTTTGATTATTCGGCCGCAGAACAAGCGGCAGAAGCAAACCAAGCAGATGCTCAGTGAGTTGCGCAAGGGTGATCGAGTGGTCACGATCGGCGGCATTCGCGGCACGATCCAGTCGTTGAAAGAGGACAGCGTGGTTCTCAAGGTCGACTCCGACACCACAATTGAGTTCAACCGTTCTGCTATCGGCGGAGTGGTCGACAAGCGCGGAAGCGGCAAGGCACAGAAGAGCAAGGAAACTGCGGACGACACTTCCGACGACGAGTAATCGGCGTCCCGGTGTGCGGAGATAGAAACATATGAGTAAGCGATTACGGTTCCTCACCGTTCTGGTGCTGGTCATCATCGGTGGCTTTTTCGTCTGGCCCACGGTCAACTGGTATTTCTTGATTTCGCCCGAAGACCAGGAGCTGGCCCGCTCGACACGCGTGCAGGTGCGCGAGTACGCGCAGAACCAGGCGCGCAGCGCCATCCTTGATCTGCGCGAGCTGGCGGCCGACAGTCCGGATGCCGAGATGCCGGAGAAGTATCAGTTTCTGGTCGATCGGGCGCGCGAGAACTACCGCCTTGAGGGTCGGTCGAGGCCGTCCGACTGGACGGTGGCCGACGTGCTTGCCGGGTTTCGTACCGAGCGGGAAGCCTTCGAGGCCGTAGAATCATACCATCGCGAGCGGGTTCAGGCGCTGCGCTCCACGCGCGAGCGCATCATAGAGCTCGGGCTCGATCTTTCGGGCGGCGTGAACGTGGTTCTGGAAGCGGATCGCGACAGCCTGGCGCAGCGTCTGGGCGAAGAGCCGAGCCAGGAGCAGATGGATGAGGCGGTTGCCCTGGCGCTCGAGATTCTCTCCAGCCGGATCGACCGTTTCGGCATCACGGAGCCGCAGATTCGGCGCATGGACCAGGCGCGCATCTCGATTGAGATCCCCGGTGATGACGATCGCGAGCGGGTCGACTCCTTCCTGATGGGCCGCGGCAGCCTGAACTTTCACATTGTGGACGATGAAGCTACCGCGGAGCTCACCCGGGTGCAGCAGCAGCAGCCTGGTTGGTCGCCTGAGGTCGACGGTATTCCGGACTTCGTTCCTGCCGGATCGCGGGTAGTTGAGTACGTCACGCGTGACAGCTACGGCATCGATCAGTTCGTGCGCTACATTGTTATCAAAGAAGACATCGCCGAGCACGGTCTGCCGGGACAGTACATCACCGAGGCGCAGGTCGGGCGCGATCCGCTCACCAATCGGCCGCTGGTCAACTTCGTGCTCGATGCCGAGGGCGCGCGACTCTTCTCGGTGCTGACGCGAGACAACGTCGGCTCGAGCATGGCCATTGTCATGGATGACCGCGTGCGGGCCTATGCCACGATCCAGGAGGAGATTCCTACCGGTCAGGTGCGGATCAGCGGGTTTGACCAGGATCAGGCGCAGAACATCGCGCGGGTGCTCAGAACCGCGGCGCTGCCGATCGATCTGAACGTGTTGAATCAGCAGACAATTGGTGCAACGCTTGGGGCCGAGACCATTCAGGCCGGTCTGCAGGCGATTGCGCTCGGTTTCGCACTGGTCATGGTTTTCATGATTGTCTATTACAAGGGCGCGGGGATCATCGCCGACCTGGTGCTGGTCCTGAACCTCTTCTTCATTGTATCAATACTGTCGGTGTTTAATCTTACGTTGACGCTCACCAGTATCGCCGGTGTGATTCTCACCGTCGGTATGGCGGTGGACGCCAACGTCATCATATTCGAGCGTATCAAGGAAGAGTACCGGTTGGGCAAGAGTCCACAGGCAGCGATACGGGCCGGATTTGACAAGGCGTTCTGGACCGTTATGGACGCCAATATCACAACCTTTATTGCCGCGGTGTTTCTGTCGCAGCTTGGTTCGGGCCCGATTCAGGGGTTTGCCGTGACGCTCTCGGTCGGTATTGTTTCATCCATGTTTACCGCCCTCTTTGTCTCGCGCCTCATCTTTGATTTCTCTACCGACGTACTGCGACGCTCAAAGTTGAGCATCGCGTGGGGGCTGTGATTATGCGCAAGGTGATAGAGTTTACCCGTATCCGTTTTGTGATGATCGCGCTGTCCGTACTGTTGGTCGGCGCGGGCTTGACCGGTACCGTACTGCAGGAAGGGTTCAACCTGGGTATCGACTTCCAGGCCGGTTCGAGTCAACAGGTGCGGTTTGACCGTGACGTTACGGTAACCGAGGTCCGCGACGCCCTGCAGGGGCTGCCCGGAATTCTGGTGCAGTCGGTCGGCAGTCCCGACCAGCAGCAGTTCAGCATTCGCGTGCGGGACACGGGAGAGATTGCCGATTTCAGCTCGGTGATGCCGGACCGGGTGATGAATCTGCTGCGGAGCGAATTTGGCGCCGTAGAGGAGCTCGAGTCGGCCTATGTCGGGCCGCGATTTGCCGGCGATCTCGCGTCGCAGGCGGCCATGCTTACCACGCTGGCGCTGGCGCTGATCCTGATCTACCTCTGGTTCCGCTTCCGGCTCGGCTACGCAGTAGCGGCTATTGCGGCGCTGGTGCATGACGTGCTGTTCATGTTCGGTTTTATTGGGGCGCTGCAGATCGAGGTATCAACCGCGACCATTGCGGCGGTTCTGACCATTGTTGGCTACTCGCTGAACGACACTATCGTTATCTTCGACCGGATTCGGGAGAACGAGAGCCTGTTGCGTGAGGCGCCGTTCAGCACCGTAGT
>PWMO01000398.1 GCA_003558175.1 Spirochaetaceae bacterium | reverse complement strand
GGCCGTAGCGCTGCTCGATGCGGAAGGGGGAGCCGTCCGCCTTACCGAAAGCGTGCCCGACAGGACGGTGCAGCCGCTGTTCAGCGAGCTGCTCGAACTTCAGTCCCGAATGCTTGCGCTGGCGGATTACGTCTTCGAGCGGGTCAGGCGCCTCAACGAAGAAGACCGTGAACGCCCGGAGGTATTCGAGACGCGCCAGCACCTGCGGCGACTGCAGGAGGCCGCGGCGCTGTGCGAACAGATGCGCAATTTTGGCGATCAGCCGGAGACCGTCTACTGGATCGAGCGCCGTGCGGCATCCGGCCAGCCGTACGCACGATTTGTCGCGTCACCCGTTGACATCGGGCCGGTCATGCTCGAGGCGGTCTACGATCCGTTTGAGACGGTGGTCTTCACCAGCGCTACGCTGACGGTCAACGGATCGTTTGACTTCTGGGCCGGTCGGGTCGGACTGCAGCGGGACGATGAAGAACGGGTACTGCTGGAGTCGTTGCCTTCGCCCTATCGCTACGATCGGCAGGTGCTGGTTGCGGTGCCCGAAGACGCACCGGCGCCGCAGGACGCGGATTACCTTGCGTATCTGGCGGATTTCGTCACGGACGTGCTGACGCTTACCGAGGGCGGGGGGCTGGTGCTGTTTACCTCCTACGCGATGCTGGACACCGTGTTTCAGCACGTGAAGCCCGCCCTCGAGGCGGCCGGAATCAGCGTGCTGCGTCAGGGCGACGATGATCGTGCGCGGCTGCTGCGTCGATTCACCGACGACGCTGCCAGCGTTCTGTTTGCCACCGACAGCTTCTGGGAAGGGATCGATGCGCCGGGCCAGACTCTGCGCGTGGTTATCCTGTGCCGTCTGCCGTTTCGGGTGCCTTCCGATCCGGTGCTGCAGGCCCGCATGGAGCGGATCCGCCGCGACGGGGGGAGCCCGTTCGGCCAACTGTCGCTGCCGGAGGCGGTTATACGGCTCAAGCAGGGATTCGGCCGCCTGATGCGGCGCGCCGATGACAGGGGGGTGGTTATCATCACCGATTCTCGCGTTGTGCACCGACCGTACGGAACGGTCTTTCTGGAGTCGTTACCGCAGACCGTACGTTCGATTAAACCGCGAGACCGGGTGCTCGACGATATAGAGAACTTCCTGTTCGACTGAATGGCGTTCTCCTGAAGGGCGCGATAGAAACCAGGGATGCGGCAGAAACGGGGCGCAAAAAAAGAGGCGCAACCGTATGATTGCGCCTTTTTCCGGGATGGAGTGACTGACCGTCTGACCTGTGCCGTCTTTTGGTGCAATTTGTGCAAGGGCGGCACGAGAGCGGTGTCGTTCGGCCGCTACTTCACGATCGCGATGATATCGTCCATCTTGACAATCAGGTGCTCGACGCCGTCGATCTTGATGTTGGTCCCGGCGTACTTGTCGTACATGACTTTGTCCCCGGCCTTAACCTTGATTACGTCTTTGTCGTCACCAACGGCTACCACAGTTCCCGACTGGGTCTTCTCTTGAGCGGTCTCGGGAATGTATAACCCGCTCTTGGTCTTCTCTTCTTCCTTCTCGATCTTGAGAAGCACACGGTCTCCGAGTGGCTGTATCTTCATCCTCTTCCTCCTGTCGCATCACTTGTATGAATGTCTTGGAATGAACAGTGTTCGTCGCAAAATATACGATTTAAGGTATTTTGGGTCAAGCGAAATGTCGCTTACGCCGCCTCGATGATATACAATCGTGCGGTACCATCCGTCCGGTCCACGGGGGAACCCCGGTCAACGGAACGGACGTCGCACCGGGTGGGATCCGGACGCGACATCGGACGCCGGAACACGAGCGCACGCATATGCGTGTGAAGTGGTGTATTTTGCGCCACTCTGAGCCATGTCGACTCTGATTGGGCCATTATGACCCAGCATCGAAGCGCAGGGTCGACGGCATTCGATAGGCCTCGCTAAGTCGTTTAAATACAGTGAGTTGCGCTGCTGTTGTCTCGCGCTTTTTGGCACGAATGTTGCAAGTAATTGAGGAGTGAGGAGGATAGCATGCCGAAAGTTGAACAGAGAGCAGCAAACAGTCGTTACAGCGGATCCAGTCGCGATGATGAGAACGTACTTTCCATTTACCTGAAAGAGATAAACAAAATTCCATTGCTCACGCGCGATGAAGAGAATGAATATGCCCGCGCGGCGGCTCGCGGCGAAAAATCGGCAAAAGACAAACTGGTACAGGCTAATCTGCGGTTTGTGGTCAATGTTGCCAAGAAGTATCAGAACCAGGGGTTGCCGCTGTCCGACCTCATCAGTGAAGGCAATATTGGTCTCATGAACGCGATCGAGCGGTTCGACGTTGAAAAGGGATATCACTTCATCTCCTACGCCGTTTGGTGGATTCGGCAGGCCATTCTCAAGGCGATCTGCGAAAAATCGCGCATGATCAGGCTCCCGCTCAACCGAGCCAATGAACTGGTGCAGATCGAAAAGGTGCGTAAGGAGACTCAAGGCGAGCGCAACGAAGACGCCGAGATCCGTCGCATTGCTGAGACACTCAACATGAGTAAAGACCACGTTGCCGACCTGATCAATATTTCGCGGGATCTCATCTCGCTCGAGACACCGGTTTACGCGGAGAAGGACTCTTCCATTCTGGGCGACTTTGTCGAGGACGAAGGATACAAGCCGCCTGAGACGCAGTTGATCGAACAGGCGCTGAAAGACGATATCAACGAAGTTCTGGCTACCTTGACCGACAAGGAGTCGGAGATTATTCAGTATCGGTTCGGATTGAACGGGCGCAGCCCGCTGTCGCTGAAAGAGATTGGCGACAAGTACAAGCTCACCAAAGAGCGCATCCGACAGATCGAGAAGAAGGCTCTCAAGCGGCTGCAGCATCCGAAGCGCAGCCAGCTGCTGGAGAGCTATGTAGCGTAAGCGGCGCGAGCTGTGCCGAAGCGCGTTAAGTCGACACTATATCTTCACTACCAGCAAGGCGATAGCAAGCGGTCCCGGGTTGTTCTGTTGACACCGGGGCCGTTTTCCAGTAGCCTGACACACCAAGACAAAACCATTTCTAAGCAAAAGCAATTCGGGGGTAATTTCGACTATGGCGAAGAAGAACGTCTATTTCTTTGGAGGGGGGAGCGCCGAGGGCTCCGCTCAGATGCGACAACTACTGGGCGGCAAGGGTGCGAACCTGGCCGAGATGACTGCGGCGGGGGTGCCGGTACCGCCCGGTTTTACCATTTCAACCGAGGTCTGTGAGCATTACTTTGAGCACGGCCAGAAGTACCCGGACGGGCTCGAGAAAGAGGTAGAAGAGCATCTCGACCGCCTCGAGAAACTCATGGGAAAAAAGCTCGGAGACGCCAATGATCCACTGCTGGTATCGGTGCGTTCCGGCGCCGCTGCCTCATTACCCGGCATGATGGACACGGTTCTCAATCTCGGACTCAATGACAAGGCTGCCGAGGGACTGGCGGAACTCAGCGGAAATCCGCGATTTGCGTGGGACTCGTACCGTCGTTTTATCAACATGTTCGGGAACGTTGTCATGGGTGTCCATCACGAGCACTTTGAAGCGCAGCTTGAGAAGGTCAAGAAAAAGCGCAAGGTTGAGCTCGATACCGAGCTGGACGCCGCTGACCTCAAGGAAGTCGTCGACCTTTACAAAGAAGTCTACAAGAAGAACACCGGCAAGAATTTTCCGCAGAAGCCGATCGATCAACTCTGGGCGGCAATCAACGCTGTGTTCGGCAGCTGGAACAACCCGCGAGCCATTCAGTACCGCAAGCTCAGCAACATTACGGGGCTGAAGGGAACCGCCGTCAACGTGCAGTCGATGGTCTACGGCAACCTCGGAGATGACTCCGGAACGGGCGTCTGTTTTTCACGCGACCCGGCTACCGGTCAGAAGGTTTTCTACGGTGAGTATCTGATCAATGCTCAGGGTGAAGACGTTGTCGCCGGTATTCGAACCCCCATGGCGATCAAGACCCTGGCGCAGAAGAACAAGAAGATCTACGAAGAGCTGGTTGCGGTGAAAGACCGCCTCGAGGCGCACTACAAAGACATGCAGGACATGGAGTTCACCATTCAGCAGGGCCACCTCTATATTCTGCAGACCAGAAACGGCAAGCGCACCGGGGCCGCCGCGGTCAAGATCGCGGTTGACATGGTGAAAGAAGGGCAGATCACTGAAGACGTCGCGATCCAGCGGGTCACGCCGGAGCTGCTCGATCAGGTCTTTCATCCGATGATCGATCCCAAGGCCAAGAAGACGGTCAAGCCGCTGGCCAAGGGCCTGAACGCCTCTCCCGGAGCCGCCACCGGCCAGATCGTATTTACCGCAGATCACGCTGAAGCCTGGGTCAAAGAAGGCAAGAAAGTGCTGCTGGTGCGCAAAGAGACCTCGCCCGAAGACATCGGCGGTATGCACGCGTCGGAAGGTATTCTCACCTCAACCGGCGGTATGACCAGCCACGCGGCGGTAGTCGCTCGCGGCATGGGAACTCCGTGTGTTGCCGGCGCCAAAGACGTCATCGTCTCCGGCAAGGCCATGACCATCAAGGACAAGAAGTTCAAAGAAGGTGACTTCATCACCATTGACGGCTCAACCGGTGAGATCTACTCCGGACACCTGGACCTGGTGCAGCCGAAGATCTCCGGTGAACTGCAGACCTTCCTCTCCTGGACCGATAAGATCCGTGGCTCGGCTCGTCGAGCGGGAATGGACCAGGTGGGATTCAACATCCGTACCAATGCTGATACACCGGGTGATGCCAAGCGAGCCCGAGCTTTTGGCGCGGAAGGGATCGGCCTCTGCCGCACGGAGCACATGTTCTTTGAGAACGAGCGTATCGGCATTTTCCGTCAGATGATCGTTGCCGAGGATCTCGCGGCGCGCGAGAAAGCGCTCAAGAAACTGCTCCCGTATCAGAAGAAGGACTTCAAGGGCATCTTCAAGGCCATGGATGGCTTTCCGGTGACCATCCGCCTGCTCGATCCGCCGCTGCACGAGTTTGTGCCGCAAACCAAAGAGGCCATCAAGGACCTCGCCGAGAGCGTCGGGATCAGCCCGGCGAAGCTGAAGTCCAAGATCGACTCGCTGCATGAACTCAATCCGATGCTCGGGCATCGCGGCTGCCGGCTCGGCATCACCTACCCGGAAGTCTACGACATGCAGGTAGAAGCAATCATCACCGCGGCGGCTGAAGTGGCCGCAGCCGGAACCAAGGTCTATCCCGAGATCATGATTCCGCTCATCGGAACGGTCAAAGAACTCGAGGTTCTGCGCAAGAACGCCGAAGCGGTCTGTGAGCGCGTGCTCTCCAAAAAGAAGGTCAAGGTCAAGTACCTGATCGGTACCATGATCGAGATCCCGCGTGCAGCGCTGGTTGCCGACGAGGTCGCCAAGGTCGCAGACTTCTTCTCATTTGGAACAAACGACCTGACGCAGATGGCCTTCGGCTATTCTCGTGACGACGTGGGGTCCTTCCTGCCGCACTACATAGAGCAGGGGATTCTGGAGCAGGACCCGTTCGCGCAGTTGGATCAGGAAGGTGTCGGACAACTGGTGGAAATCGGCACTACCCGCGGCCGTGCCGGGAATGCGGAGCTCAAGGTCGGTATCTGCGGTGAACACGGTGGGGATCCGTCATCGATCGATTTCTGCTACCGGGTCGGCATGAACTACGTCTCCTGTTCGCCGTACCGCGTGCCGATTGCCCGGCTCGCCGCTGCTCACGCGGTGGTTCGCAACAGCAAGTAGCGGCGCGTTGCGCCGGTGGCTGGTTTCGACATCGAGATCGCACCGGCGTGCGAACAACAAGCAACACGCAACATGAAGCGGGCCGCCCGAATCCGGGCGGCCCGTTCAGTACCCGATCCAAAGTGCGACCCCATTTGCTGGGTATGCAGAACGCATTGCGAATTGCATGGAATATGCGTGATGCATAGGGGTCCCGATCCGTGCAACACCGGATCAGAACTCATAAATCATTTACCCTTATACACTTAATCAGCTCAAGCACATGGCACGCTTTTCGCTATTAGTTCGCGAGACTGCCTGGGCGGAGAGTCGCGCTGTGACTGCCTCTTTCCAGTGACGGTACCGGAGAAAACGAATGGAGACGGAAATCATGTCAAAGACGGAAACATCAGAGCTGTTCGAATCCTCATGGGGTCGCCTAAGGCAGCCGGCAGGTGGTCTTCGGTTGGTGGCGATCATGGCTATGTTCACGCTGTTCATGGCGGTTGCGTGCGACAATCCACTGCAGCAGTACGGGGTGGGGCCGGCGCAGCGCGGAGTAACGGGTATCAGTGTCGGCTCGGTTCAGAGCGGTGGGATCGGCGCCCAGACCGTCTTTCCCGAGCTTCAGCTTGCCGACGTCGACTACTACGTGATCAGCCTCGTCAACGGGCCCTCTGGTGCTCCGGAGCAGACGAAGGTTGCCGCGGCCGACGTGGACGGGCAGATCACCGAGGCGGTAGACTTTGTCGATCTGGTCCCCGGCACCTGGGACATAGAGGTTGCAGGCTACGATGCGCAGGGAGGCAGCATACCGACAGACCCGGAGTCACTGTCAGGGGCGCAGGTGGTCTCGGGGAGTGTCGCGGACATCAGCGTCGCTCGTGGTCAGTTCAGCACGGTATCGGTCAGCGTGGTCCCGCTTGCGGAGGGCGAGGGCGATTGGGAGCTGATTCTGCAGTGGGATCTGGACGATCCGGCGGAGCAAGGGTCGGACTACGAGGTGCTCAGCCGCGTAAACAAGGCCGAGTACCGCATTGACGACGGCGGAGGCTGGAGCGGCTGGTCGGAGGTGTCTGCCGAGAATCTCTCCCTCGAGGGAACCCTGCGCCAGGCGCGCGCCGCCGGCGCACACGAGTTTGGTGACTTCATGCTCCAGGCACGGCTGCTGGTTGATGATCCCGGCACTCCCGACACGTACGAGATAGCCGCTAACTACATTGAGCGCTGGTACGTCTACCCCAACGTCCTGACCAGCAAGACGCTGCTGCTCGGCCGCGAAGAGGCGTTCTCGTTTGGTGGCGGTGTTGGAATAACCGTCGATCTCTCTGTCCCTGAGGATCTTGAATCATTCTTTACCGGGACGCCGGAGTCGACCGTTCCCGTGGGAGACACCTTTATTATTATCGCCAACGTGGGCGGAGCGGAGAGCTACGCGTGGCAGATCGACGGCGAGCCGGTAACCGGAAGCGGAAACGGTATCTCCGTAGGCGGAGGCGGCAGTACATTGACGCTCTCGCATGCATCGGGCAATGGGCCAACAAAGGCGCTCAACGCGGGGAGGGTGTTTGCCGTAACCCTCGAGGTGACGCAGGGCGGTATCGCCTACACCGGGACGCACTATGTGCGGGTAGTTCTCGACGAGTAACGCCGGTCGCACTTGTTGACTGTTCAACGGAGGGCCGACCGTCCGGATCGCCGCCCGTCCACTTTGGGAGAAACCGAAGGGGGCGGCGATTACGGCGCCACACCCTTCAGGAGCGCGCGTGATGCAGTTGCCCGCAAGGAACCCACAGTTTACCGCCTTCACGCACGCCGGGTTTATGCACACCGGCCCGAAACGCCGCGCTGCGGTCGGGCGGCGCCGGCGCCCGATTCAGAATACGGGTCGGGGCATTGCTCCGCATTCTCGCCTGGCGCGCATTGTGCTCCTGTGGCTCGTGGTTGGCGTGATGACCGGATGCACGATGCTCTACCTGCCGGATGCCGGCGGGGAGGTTCTGGCGCAGAGCGGTTACCAGGTACACCTGGAGCTGCACGTTCCCGGCGCAGCGCCGCAACTGTTTGACGGAACAGCGCCGTCCCAGGTGATAGCCGGCGGAAGCTTTACGCTCGATGTTGTTGGTGACCTGGTTGAGAGCCATCGGTGGAGGCTTGACGGCAGTGAGCTTACCGGCAGCGAGCCGGGAGTTGCAATTGAGGGCAGCAACGGCTCTCGGCTTCTGCTGAGTGATGAAGAGGGGAATGGGCCGATCAGCGCAAAGAACAGCGGAAAGGTTTTCACAATTACGCTGGAGATCTCGCTGGACGGCTTCGCGTACTCGGGAAACCATACGTTGCTGGTTCTGCCGGAGTAGTTGCTATGAGTAATCGTGGTCGGAACGGCGTCTCGGCTCTTGCTGCCGCAAGCATAGCCCTATTGATTCTCCTCGTGGGCTGCATGCAGCCTTTCTCCGGTCCAGCGGGCTTTGAGCAGATGGCTGGAACTGAACCCGGCGACGCCGACATGACCACCGGTACGGTCGTTATCTCCTTAGCGGGAGGCTTGGACGGGATCCGAGCCATGACGCTGTTTCCTGAAGCATCGCAGCGCGAGCGCATCCAGTACTATCGCTTCACACTCGAGAACAGTGCAGCGGCTGCAGCGAATCTTACGCGGAACGTAGCGGCGTCGGAAGACGGCGGGCTCTCGGAGGCGGTTGCGCTGCGTGATATTGTTCCCGGCACGTACACGTTGCTGGTGGACGCTTATGACGGTGATCCGGAAGATCCTGAAGCTGATGCGGCGGTGATTGCGCACGGATCGCAGGAGAGTATCGTCGTGTCTGCCGGGCTTTCCAGCGCGGTGTCGGTCTCACTGCAGTTTCTGGCTGAGGGAAGTGGTTCTTTCTCTGTGACGGTTCAGTGGCCGGAAGAAGAGCCGGTCCAATCGGTTGAGTACCGTCTGGGTGAAGGAGCGTGGCTTGCCGGTACCATTGAGGGAAGTACAACCGTAATCGGCCAAAGCGAACGCGCGGCAGGTTCGTTCCGGCTCACGATCCGGTTTTTCGATGGTGACGGCGAGCTGCTTGCGACGGTAGACGAACTGGTCTACGTTTACAACGGTATCAGCACTGAACGGACCGTCACCCTGAACGGGGATGCGTTCACGCGTCCAGTCTTCCGTGAAGTCACATTTGACGCGCAGGGCGGATCGCCCCTGGTCGACCCGCAACTGGTACGCTACGCGCACACGGCAAACGCGCCCACAGATCCGGTCAAACCCAACCAGCTGTTTACCGGCTGGTTCACGGAGCCCACCGGCGGGGTACCCTGGAATTTCGACACCGACACGATTCTTGAGGATATTATCCTCTATGCGCAGTGGACCACTTCGGTCTTCACCGTTGATTTTGATAGCCAGGGTGGAACCGCCATAGATTCGCAAGCGGTGGATGAAGGGGAGACGGTGTTTCTGCCGGCGCCGACGCCCACGCGCTCCGGGCACGCCTTTGTGGGATGGTTTACGGCTGCCGAAGGTGGTCGCGCATGGGACTTTGAGGCAGACACGGTTACTGAAGACCTGACCCTGTTTGCCCGCTGGAATGAAGTTGACTCGTATGAGGTGATCACCGAGAACGGCCAACAGTATGCCGTCCTGTCTTACACCATAGCGGACGTGGAACGGGCTTTCACCGTGCCGGTTGGGGTAGCAGAACTGCGCTACCTCGTAATCGGCGGCGGCGGTGGCGGAGGCTCGGTTGAGGGCTCGACGGCGTCGGTATCAGGCGGCGGTGGCGGCAGCGGAGGATTTGTTGCGGGCACAATCTCCGCTGCAGACCTTGCTGACTCAGCCGTAGCTGTCATCGTTGGTGCGGGCGGCGCAGGTGCTGTCCCAATGGCTGCCGGCGGCATCGGTGGAGACTCCCACTTCGGCGCCATTCGGGCTCGCGGTGGCGGAGGCGGTGGAAGCGCCGGCGCCATCGGAGGCGTTGCGGGAGCTTCGGGCGGTGGAGCCGCATGGCGTGGATTTGGCGCGAACGGCGTGCTGAATCAAGGGAACCGCGGCGCTGACGCCCGCGACCCGTGGAACGTCCCGGGCGGTGCCGGCGGCGGTGGCGGCGCCGGAGCGCAAGGTTCAACGAGTGGCGGCACCGACAACGGCGGCGATGGTGGAGCCGGGCTGGTCAGCGACATCACCGGAGTGGTGCTGGAATACGCCGGCGGTGGTGGCGGCGGCGCGGTTGGTTCCGGGCAACCGGGAAGCGGAGCGGCAGGCGCCGGCTCTGCACCCGTCGGTCGCGGCCCCGGAGGTGACGCGCAACCCAACTCCGGCGGCGGTGGCGGCGGCGCAAGCGCCGGTACGTCGAGCTCAGCGGCGTTTGAGGGCGGCTCTGGTGGCTCGGGTATGGTAATCATCCGTTACGCGCTCCCTGAATGATTGACGCCGAGCGCTGCAAACGGAGACGCTGTGCCTGTGGCGGCGCAAAAAACTCGGTTTCGCTACTCTTACATCAGACGTCGGGCGTCTGGTGTTCCAAAGAGATCCCTGAGGCAGTATACTGCATGTATGTATCCAAGGATCAAAAGAGGCGAGAGACTGAGCGGTGAAGTTGCCGACCACATCATGATGCTGATTCAGGACGGGCAGCTCAAGCCGGGAGATCGGCTGCCGAGCGAACAGGAACTGGCACAGCTCTTCGGGCTGAGTCGGCCCACTATCCGCGAGGCGATCCGTGCGCTTGTGGCACAGAACGTACTGCGTGTGGTGCGCGGCACGGGTACCTTCGTGACCGACAACCCGGGAGTGGAGACCGATCCGCTGCGACTTGGGAACGTGCCCGGAGACGTCCTGCGACAGTCTCTGGTTGAGGCCCGGCTCATCATAGAGCCGGGCGTGGCTCGACTAGCCGCAGAAAACGCTGATGCGGCAGACCTCGAAGCTATCGAGACACACCTTGCGGACATGGAGCAGATCGTTCGCGACCGCAAGGTAAGCATGAGCATCGAGTTGGAATTTCATCGTAGCATCGCCAACGCAAGCAAGAACACCGTGATCATGCGGGTGATTCCCATAATCATGGAGGGGATCATCCGGACCTACAGCTCTGCTCGGAGAACGCGCCATGACCACGCCACGGCCCTGGAAGAGCACAAACGCATTGTTGAGGCAATTCGGGAACGAGACGGAGAATTGGCCGAACAGATGATGCGCAGCCACCTGCAGCGCAGTGCCGCTCGCACCCGGGCAAAGATGCGAGACATTTCTCAAAAGGCGGACGGCGCTGTGGCTGACGCCGGGAACTGAATCCAGACTGCGAACAAGCGGGGCGCACTCTGCGCGGGAGCTCATGACAGCGGCCCGCGCTATGGTCGTCCGGCGATCCCTGCTGTTTCCGCCTTCTGTCAGTCTTCGCCCTTACTGTTGTTGTTCATACCGGCGCGCTTCTTGACCGCGGTCGCTCCCTTCAGCGCGTAGAGAACGGACAGTGCCGCCAGGATGTAAAATACGGTGGTTATTGGGGGCCGAAAGAGAATAGTCCAATCACCGTGCGTGGTTATCAGGGCGCGATTGAGATGCCCCTCGGCGAGTGGTCCCAGAATCACGCCCAGGATCAACGCTGCCGGCGGGAACCCGTGCCGCTTCAGAAAGAAGCCGATCACGCCAAAGGATAGCGCAATCAACATGTCATACGGGCTGTTGTTGAGCGAAAACGCTCCGATGAAACACAACGCCAGGATGGTGGGAAAGAGAATCTGTGGCGGGGTCTTGAGCACCTTGGGCAAGATGCGGACGCTGAGCAGCCCGATGGCCAGTATCAGAAACTGAGCGAAGATGAGCGCCACAAACAGCGCATGAATGACCTCCGGCGATTCACGGAAGAGCATCGGTCCGGGGCGTATCCCGACAACCAGCAACGCTCCGAGCATGACCGCAGTGACCACGTCTCCGGGAATGCCGAGGGTAAGCAGAGGCACCATCGCTCCCCCGGTGGTGCCGTTGTTGGCCGCTTCGGGGGCCGCAATACCAAGGATGTTTCCGGTGCCGAACGTCTCGGGCTCTTTGGAGAACCGCTTGGCCTCGCTGTAGGCCCAGAAGGACGCGATGGCGCCGCCTGTTCCCGGGATGATTCCCAGGAACGTTCCGAGGATGGACGTTGGGACAATCACGCGGAAGAGACTCTTCAGCTCTTTTCGGCTCGGCAGGATGTTCGTCAGCTTCTGTGGCACCTGCGTCAGCGCTTTGCCTACGTTACTCAGCTGCAAGAATAGCTCCGAGATGGCAAAAACCCCTATCAGTACCGGCAACATCGGGAACCCGGTCAGCAGTCGCGTGATGCCGAAGGTGAAGCGCGAATAGCCCATCAACGGATCCTGACCGATCGTCCCAACCAGCAGGCCGAAGAACCCGGCCAGAAGCCCCTTGACGAGGGACTGCGCCGAGACGCTGGCGATGATGGTCAGCGAGAAGACCATCAGCGCGAAGTATTCCGGGGGCCCGAAGCGCAACGCGAACCGCGCCAGCTGCGGCGCGATCAATATCAGGAATGCGACCGAGATGATGCCGCCGCTGGT